>CAYFSB010000006.1:14869-21928 GCA_964345655.1 uncultured Oscillospiraceae bacterium | reverse complement strand
CATTCAGCAGACGCAGGTATTCCTCTTTGCTCAACTCCTTTTTCTCGGAAGAGTAGATTTGCCGCTGCATTTTTATGCTTTTTACCTTGCAGTCGGCTCTGCCGCAAAAGTCGAGAAAGCTGCTCAGTGCTGCCAGCATGGAGTTAATGCTCCTTTCAGCATAGCCCTGCCGTATGAGAGCGGCCTTGTAGCCGAGAGTCAGCGTTTTGCTCAGCGGCTCATCCATGGCATAGGCGGCAAAAGCACGCAGGTCCCGCATGTATTTCTCAATGGTAATGCGGCTTTTTTCGTCACTTTCCAGATGGGCCCGAAAGCTGTCAATTAGCTCCGGACTCAGCTTGATGTCCTCCATATGAGTTCACTCCTTTTTATTGAAGGCTTGATATAAAGCAGAATACTATACAATTTCAGTTAATTTTGTGAATAATTTTTAAAAATTGAAATTATTACATGATGATGTATAGATACCTCAAATAATATATTTAATCGTTCTACCATATAATAATCAATTTTGAAATAGCAAATACCTGCAGCCGAGAAAAAATACGGCCCGGAAAGAGAAAAAAGCAAAAAAAACCCTGCCCGATGGTAAACCGGACAGGGTTTTTTTTGTGCTGCGGAGTAAAATTACTGGAGCTTTTCCAGATACTCTACAATGCGGCGCACGGTGAAGAGCTGTGCTGCGTCCTCGTCGGAAATGGAGATGCCGAAGACGTCCTCCAGGGACATGACCAGCTCCACTACATCCAGAGAATCCGCGCCAAGGTCGTCAATGAGATTTGTGTCAATGGTAATGGTTTCAGGGTCCAGCTCAAACTGCTTTGCCAGGGCTTCTTTTACGTTTTCAAAAATCATTATAATACCTCCGATGTGCTGTACACATAAAGTTATTTGACTTTTATGCCCATTCCCGGCTCTGGGGCTTGGTGCCAGACTGATCGGGCTTGACATATGACACTACAACGCGGCGGTTAGGCTCAACTCCGGTGGAGCTGGTAGTGACGCCCTCATAATTCTGCAGCGCGGTGTGGATAACATGGCGCTCATAGGAGTTCATAGGCTCCAAAGCCATGCTGCGTTTGTATTTAATGGCTTTCTCTGCCATCTTCTCTGCCAGCCGGGTCAGAGATTCTTCGCGTTTGCTTCGGTAGCTCTCCGCGTCAACACTGATATGGGTATGTTTCTCGCTGCCCCGGTTGATAACGTAGTTTGTGAGATGCTGAATGGCATCCAGAGTCTCGCCTCTGCGCCCGATAATGGCGCCCATGCCGTTGCCGGAGAGATTGACGTTTACTCCGCCGTTTTCACGGGGGTTTATCTCAATGTCTGCTTTGACGCCCATTCTGTCCAGCAGCCCTGTGAGAAAGCTGCGTATCTGGGCATAATCGGCCGCCTCGTCGGCGGGGACAACAGGCGCCGTCTCACACGCAGCTGCGGCAGCGGGAGCCGCTGCGGGGGCGGAGACTTCAGCCTTGACAGGCTCGTCAGGCGCCTCATAGCTTACGCGGATGACAGCAGGGGAAGCGCCTATGCCGAGAAAGCCGGATTTGGCGCGCTCCACTATTTCAACAGACACATCGTCGCGGTCAAGACCCAGTTCTGCCAGGGCGGCGGAAATGGCATCCTCTTCCGTACGGCCGGTCTTTTCCAAAGTTTTGATCATAGCTGCATAGTTCTCCTGTTAATTTTCATCGTCATTGTCGGCATCGTCTTCGGCGCTGCCGGCATCATCGAAATCAGGTGCGTCAGGCTCATCAAAGCGTTCAGACTCATCCACGGACTCCATATCGGAGACAGCCGCGGTCTCATCGGTGCTCACAAGCACGTCGTCCTCAACGGTGCTGTCGATGGAGTCGGCAAATTCGGACTCCTCGGCGGCGGCAAGGGTGGCGGCTTCAGCGGTCTCCGGGCTGGAATAGCGGTCGGAGACATATGCGCGGCCTCTGGCATAGCGGCGGTTGCCCACCTGGGATTCGGGCTTGTCGGCCTCTGCTATTCCAAGGCGCTCGCGCCGGGCTGCGCGCTCTGCCTTTTCCAGGGCGGCTTTGCGCTCTTCAAACTTCTGCTTTTCGTTGGCCTGAATTTTTTTCTTGCTGGTGTTGGAGTTGACCTCGGTACGGCCCTGAGCGCGCAGACGCTCGGTCTCAAGCCGTTTTTCCTCAAGCTCCTTCTCGCGGGCGCCGCGCTCCAGGGCGCGGGCTGCGTCCTCCTTGTCAAGCTGCCGCTTGTATACCTTTGTGAGAATATAGTCGCGGGCCATGCCGAAAACGCTGTTGGCTATCCAGTAGATACCCATTGCGGCGGGCATGATAAAGCAAATCCATATGGACATCAGCGGCATCATGAGAGACATGCTCTTCATGGAGGCCTGTGCCTGAGTATCCTGCTGGGGGTTTGCCATGTTGCTGACCTTCATGGACAGCCATGACAGGAAAGCGGAGATAAAGGGGATAAGGAACAGGCCCAGAGCGGGAAGCCAGATCGCCGCGTCGCCCCAGTCGGTGCTCATAAAGAAATTCCACTTGGGCTGGTCGCCAAGGTTGAGACCCAGGAAGCTGAAGTCCAAGTTCAGCAGGTTGGGGTCTATCTTTCCGGCCAGATCCGCCTGAACGGCGTCCCAGTTGAGATGGGTAAGCTTTGCAAGCTCGATTTCAAAATATGCGTTGGCCTTCTCAGGGATGACATAGAGGCCCTTATCCACAAAATAATTCTGCAGCACAGTGACAAAGTCCTGGGCGACGAACATCATGCGGGTGAGAGGCTGGCGGATAACGCTGTACAGAGCAATAAGGATAGGGAAGGGAATAAGGGACCACAGGCACCCGGACATGGGGTTGACGCCCTCCTCGTGGTAGAGCTTCTGCATCTCCGAGTTGAGCTTCTGGGGATTGCCCTCGTGCCGCTTCTGCAGCTCCTGCATCTTTGGCTGGAGACGGGTAGAGCGCATCATGCTCTTCTTGCTCTTGGCCATAAACGGTGTGAGGATAAGGTTGACCGCCAGAGCAAAAAGAATGACGGCGGCGCCATAGTTTCCGGTCATCTCATAGAGCTTGACCATAAGCCAGGCAAAGGGTTTAGTAATTGCTGCCCACATAATAACTCCTCAAATTCTTTTAAATGTGAGGCATACGGCCTCAGGGGACAGGGTCATAAAACTGATGCTCACCCTTATAAAACGGGTGGCAGCGGCAGATGCGTCTGAAGGCCAGCCAGCCCCCCTTAAGGGCACCGTACTTTTCAATGGCCTCAAGCGCGTATTGCGAGCAGGTAGGTATAAAACGACAGCATGGCGGGCGTGCGGGAGAGATATACCGTCGGTAAAATCGGATGGCTGCAAGCATGAATTTTTTCATTGCGTGCGCTCCTTCAACAGACCCAGTTCCTTGCAGGCACTGAGGAAGGCGGCGTCGATTTTGGCGTAGGATGCGTTTACACAGCGTACCCTCGCCACAATGACGATGTCCCAGCCGGTGCCAAGTTTGGGGGAATTGAGCCTGTATATCTCACGAAGCCTGCGGCGCACCCGGTTGCGCACCACGGCATGCCCAAGCTTTGTGGATACTGTGTAGCCCAGCCGGTTTACGCTGCTGCGGTTGCGGCGGCAATAGACGGCCAGATATGGGTTGACAGTGCTTTTCCCGCGGGAGTACAGTCGTCTGAAATCGCTGTTCTTTTTTAGGGTACATCTGATGTTCAAGCGTTTTCACTCCTGTTTGGGGCAGCAGCCTCCGGCAATCCATCATGCTGAAATTTTACGAAAACACCTAAAGGGCGGATCGCTCCGCCCTAAAAATATTCTCGTTTTGACCTGCTCACGGGTGAGATCAGTAGCTGAGCTTGGCTCTGCCCTTTGCTCTGCGGCGGGCGAGGACCTTGCGGCCGTTGGAGGTTTTCATTCTCTTGCGAAAACCGTGCTCCTTCTTGCGCTGAAGCTTCTTGGGCTGATAAGTACGAACCATTGACATGCACTCCTTTCAGGTATAATACTCAACATCGGGAGCTGACGCGCCCGAAGTAGTTGACAAAAACAGTCACTCGGCAGTTTTAGCTGCCGAGTGATGATTATAACCTATAAAACCACAGCCTGTCAACAAAAAAATGCGTTTTCAGGTTTTAATAAGGTCCTCGCCCCGGATATATTTCCCCAGCGGTTTCCAGAGCAGCAGCCCTACGGCCAGACAGAGCAGCATATCCGCCAGCATGTAGCTGCCGTTATACAGTGCGGAGTAAAACCAGGGAGTGGTCATGGTCATGCCGAAAAAGCTCTCAGGCATATACTCAGCCCAGACCGTGGCGCCCACCAGATACGACACCAGGAACCTGGCCGCACAGCCTGCGACTGTGCCGGTAAAGAAGCCGTATTTCTGCCTGTGGAAAAGCCCGGCCACGCCAAGCACGGAGAAGGCCAGAATATAGTCGCCTATCATGGACTGCCAGCCCCAGGCATAGGCCCCGTCCAGCAGAAGCTGTAAAATGCTGAAAACAATGCTGGCCAGCATACCCCGTCCAAAGCCCCAGCGGGCGCAGAACAGGAATATGGGCAGCATGCCCACGGTTATGGAGCCGCCGTTGGGCAGCTCAAAGAATTTGATGTAGCTGATGACCTGGGCCAGAGCCACAAAGATGGCGCCCTCGCACAGGGCACGGAGCTTGAGATGAGAATTGCCTTTCATTTTCTACCTCCAAAAATTTTTTTTCGGAAGCGGAGAGAACAAAAAACGCAGGTCCAAAAAAATGAACCTGCGAAAATCTGTACGTCTCTGTTTCCTACGCCGGCATTACCCGGATCAGGTTCCATGGTCTCAAGGCTCATTTACCTCGTCTCAGCCGGGAGATTACCCAGCACCCATATATTCACTTGCGAGATTATTCTATAACCTTTTTGCCCCGCTGTCAACTTAAATCTCTGGCCTTGTCGATTATAAACTGCCTGAGCCAGTCTCCGGCCTCTTCGTTTTTCAGCGCAAAGTCGATGATGGCCTCCAGATAGCCCTTGAGATTTCCGGTGTCGTAGCGCCTGCCCTCAAAATCCACCGCGCACATAGACTCGTGGCGGCACAGCTCCTTCATGCCGTCGGTCAGCTGGATCTCGTTGTTGCGGCCGGGGGCGGTGTGCTCCAGAATGTCAAAAATGGCGGGGGTCAGCACATAGCGGCCCAGAATGGCAAAATTTGAAAACTTCTCTTCCAGCGTGGGCTTCTCGTTCATATCGCCTATCCTGTAGACGCTGCTGCTGAGACGCTGCTCCAGCTTTACGGAGGAGTATTTCACTATAAGCTCGTCCGGCACCTCATGCACCGCCACCGCGCTGCACTCGTACTTCTCCGCAGCCTCCACAAGCTGCTTCAAAACCGGCTTTTCACTGAGCATTATATCATCGCCCAGAAGTACGGCAAAGGGCTCGTCGCCCACAAAGCTTTTTGCCCGCCATACCGCGTGGCCCAGGCCCTTGGTCTCCTTCTGACGCAGGAAAAACACATCGGCCATGTCCGCCACGCCCCGCACTATCTGCGCCTCTTTTCCCTTGCCGTCCTGTATGAGCCGGGCCTCCAGGTCTGGGGCATAGTCGAAATAGTCTTCGATCGGGGATTTACCGCGGTTTGTGATGATGAGTATCTCCTCAACGCCGGCGGACACCGCCTCCTCCACAATGTATTGGAGCACGGGCTTATCCACAAGGGGCAGCATCTCCTTGGGGACGCTCTTGGTGTTGGGCAGCAGTCTGGTGCCAAGACCGGCCGCAGGGATAATAGCCTTTCTTACACGCATGGGGATTCTCCTTTCAATGTCAAGAATTTACTTTTTCCATAAACTCCCGGAAGAACTGTTTCTTTGAGAGACTGCGCATGAGCGGCAGGCCTGCGGCCAGCAAAACCACCGCCTCACCCAGCCCTACCTGAGCCGCGTTCAGGGCGAACACGCCAAAGTGCCGGAAAATATTCAGCCCGTTATAGGCGGCGGTAATGACTGCGCCCACCACCAGGGCATTAAAAATTACGGGCATAAGGCAGCCCAGAAAACTGCTGAACAGATTCTGCCCGCGTCTGCCGATAGCCGCAGTGCATAGACCGGCGGCAAGGGTGGCCAGAGAGCCGAAGATAATGTCAAAGATATTGCCCGTGAGTATGTTGGCGATAGCGCAGCCCAAAAACAGCCCCCAGGTCGTACAGGGCATAAAGAAGGGCAGAATGCACAACAGCTCAGACAGACGAAATTGCAGTGGCCCATAGCTTATCGGGGCGAAAAGCATGGTCAGGACAGCGTAGGCGGCGCCGGTTATGGCGGCGGTGGTCAGAGTGCGGATGTTCAGGGGATTTTTTTTCATAGGTAGAGGAAACCTCCATTTTTTATTTATCGCAGGGTGTGGAAACCTGCGGTATCGCGGTTTGAGCCGGACTGTCCGGCTGAGGACGGGCGCCTTCCTCCCGGCGGTGCAGGGAGAATTCGCAGCCGCAATAGAGCTGACGGTACAGGCCATACTTTTCACTCAGCTCTATTGAGCGGTTTTCGCCGTCTCTCTTCTTGAAATCCGAGGGCAGCCAGCTCACGCCCACGGCTCTGCCGATTTCCGCCCCCAGTTCATTTATAAGCACCGCATCCTTATGCCTTGACAGGGTGAGAGTGGTGCAGAAATAATCGTATCCGTAGTGCTTTGCAAGGCGGGCAGTCTCCATTAGCCGGAGTCTGAAGCACTGGGCACAGCGTTTGCCGCCCTCGGGTTCGTTCTCTAGGCCTTTTATGCGCCTGTAGTAATCATCACTTTTCCAGTTTTCGGCCAGAATATTCACCCTGTCGGCCAGACCCATCTGCTCTATAAGCTGTACCTGGGTCTTGAACCTGCGGTCAAACTCCTCCTTGGGGTAGATGTTGGGGTTATACCACAGCAATGTTACGTCGAAATACTGTGTCAAATATTCGAGCACGGCGCTGGAGCAGGGGCCGCAGCAGCTGTGCAGCAGAACACGGGGAAAGCGCGTGCCGCGCTTCTGTATTATCCGGTCCAGCTCTTTCTGATAATTTATATTCATAACATACACTATAACACAGGAAAAAGTAAAA
>CAYFSB010000006.1:0-14859 GCA_964345655.1 uncultured Oscillospiraceae bacterium | reverse complement strand
GCCATATCTTCTTGACGGAGACTGTAGTGTTAAGGTATAGTTGGCACAGAGTTTAACCATCTGTATTTAAAATTTTTATCTAAACGGCGAAAGGAAAGGTCATATATGGATAACCGCACAAGCAAGCAGAACTATTATCTGGATATCGCCGACTCGGTTTTGGAGCGCTCCACCTGCCTCCGGCGGAAATACGGCGCCATAATCGTGCGCAATGATGAAATAATTTCCACCGGCTATAACGGCGCACCCAGAGGCCGGCGCAACTGCTCGGATCTGGGCGTATGCACCAGAGAGACGCTGAATATACCCTCCGGAGAGCGGTATGAGCTATGCCGCAGCGTCCATGCCGAGGCAAACGCCATAATCTCCGCCTCCCGCAGGGACATGATAGGCGCTACCGTATATCTGGTGGGCCGGGACGCCCGCACTAACGAGCTTTTGAGCGACGCCATGTCCTGCTCCATGTGTAAGCGCCAGATAATAAACGCGGGCATCGACCGGGTGGTGATCCGCGTCAGCGCCACAGAGTACAGGACCATACCCGTCAGCGACTGGATTGAAAACGACGACTCCATATTTATGCTGTGAACGGCTGCCGTGAAATGTACATTTTGGCCGCGGTGTATATTGTGAGGCAAAAATAAATGTGTTACAATTGAGACATAGTTTGGAAAAACGGGAACACATTGTTATATAAGGAGGCCACAATGAGCAAAAACGTTATTTTCTGCTATTCCGGCAGCGGAAACTGTCTGGATATAGCAAAGAACATTGCAAAGAAACTGGGAGACACAGATATAGTTATGATGCGCAGCGCACCTGAGATAACCGACGTGCGCAAGGCGGAGCGGGTGGGCTTCGTAGTGCCCTGCTACGCGGGCGGGCTGCCCGGCAGGGTGGAAGAATATGTCCGCCGTGTGGCGGTGGGCTGCGATACCTACACCTTCGGTGTGTGCTCCTATGCCGGATACCCCGGCGTGGGGCTGAGCAGGATCAACGGCATTATCCCGCTGGACTACTGGGCCGGCATAACCCAGCAGTGCTCATGCATCTGGCTTATGCCCCATTTCATGATGATGCCGCCTCTGGGCCCCAAAGCAGCGCAGAAGCGTGCGGAGAAGCTGGCCGCGCAGGTGGGCGAGGATGTGCTCAAACGCATAAAATCCCCCAAAGCGCCCGGCGCCTTCTTCCTCAACGCGCTGGAGTCCAAGGCCTGGCCCATGCTCTCCAAGAAAAAGGCCGAGAAACTCACCGCCAACGGCGACTGCGTCAGCTGCGGCCAGTGTGAAAAGATATGCCCTGCGGGGAATATAAAGATGGTATATGGCAGACCCCAGTTCGGCACAGAGTGCATCGGTTGCCTAAGCTGCCTTCAGTATTGCCCCAAGCAGGCTATCAACATGGGCGGAGCCACGGTCAACCGGGGCCGCTACCACAATGCCAATGTCCCCGCCGCGGAGCTTATGAAGAAAGTTATCCATATCGACTGAGCAAAGGGATAAACCGCAAAAAACGTCATCCTGAGGCTGTCAGACCGAAAGAACCTGCCCTGCCGGAGATTTTCCGGGGGAAGAGTCTTCGCCTGAGCCCAGGATGACATTTTTAATTTATTTACTGCAAGGTTTTTATTTGCGGCAGGTGAACAGGATCACCTGTCGTTTTTTCGCGGTCTGCTTTAAAAGCTCCATGGCCTGCTCAAGGCGGGTCTCGTCCAGATTTACAAGGGCGTCGTCGATTATCAGCGGGCAGGGTTCACCCTCCGGCAGAGCCAGCTCACACACGGCCAGCCTCACCGCCAGATACATCAGATCCAGCGTCCCGGCGCTGAGATATTCCGCTTCCCTCGCCACAGCGTCGTCCTTTGTGCGCGTGCGGGCGGTGAAGTCCCGGTTGATGAGCACGTCCTCGTAGCGCCCGCCGGTGACGGCGGACATGTATTTGGCGGCCAGTTTGCCCAGCTCCGGGGAAACGCGGCTCTGCATATCGCTGTCCGCCTGCCGCAGAGTGTCCACTGCCAGGGCTATGGCGTCATACTCCGCCTGTATCTGCTCATACTGCTCGCGCATGCAGCTGAGACTGCTGGAGAGCACAAGCGGGTCGCCCAGCGCAGACAGCCTGCCGTTTATTCCGGCTATCTGGGCGGATATCCGCTCGGCTGCGGCTCTTGTGGCGGCAAGCTCTCTGCTGAGACGCGCGGCCTCCGAATTGCCTGCGGAGAAATCAAGCTCCGCAATGGCGGTCTCCTCCAGCTTATTCTGCCGTTCTCTTAGCTGCTCATAGGCGGCGCGGCTCTCCCGCTCTGCGGCCTCTGCATGCTCCGCCGCAGATTCCAGTCTGAGATAGTTATCCAGTACGGCCTGAATATCCTCCGGCGAGGCGGCCTGATATTTTCGCAGGATCAGTCTTTTCTGCTCCGCGGCTTTAGCCATTGCCTGTTTCATCCTGGAGTAGCGCAAAAAGAGCACCACGGCGGCAAGGCAGAAAACAGCCGCGCAGATCACCAGCACAAGGCTCTCCATATAGGTGTATATCGCGGCAAAGGCCGCAGCCAGCACAAAGCATATTATGGCGGGCAGCAGCGCATGGCGGCTCTTGATGCCAGCGCCTGCGGCGCTGAGGGCAGACAGGTCCGCGGCTACCTCGGTCTCCAGCTCGTCACGGCTCCTTCCACCAAAATCGCTGTCGCGCAGCTCCTGACGGCGCAGGGACAGAGCCTCCATATCGGCGTCGTGCCTGTCGCTGCTGGCCTTCAGCTCCGCCCGGCCCTTGTTCAGCCGCTCCAGAGATTCCCTGCGCTGCTTTTTCCGGCTCTCCGTCACGGCCTCTTCCAGCTTGGCGCACTGGAGGCGGCTGTCCTCAAGCCGCTGCTCAAGCTGCTGGATATCCTCCGCTGAGCCGTTCATATCCGCCAGCTTCCGTTCGGTCTCGTCCATCTGAGACTCAAGCTCAGGCAGCAGGCCCCGGCGGTTATAGCGGCGCTTACGCTGCCATGTTCTGAGCCGCTCGTCGGCCTCGGTGTAGGAGGTCTGCTCTTCACCGGTGGAGACAATGGCGCTGATGCGCTTTTCCAGCTCCGGGCTGCCGGTGACGGCCACTGTGCCCTGGGCTATAAAAGCGCTGCGGCGAAATACATCCCTTGACACTCCCGTGAGCTGCTCTCCGGCGTTGGAGCCGTTCAGCCCTTCCACGGGGATGCCGGTGCCGGTGTAGACGGCGGAGAATTCCCGCATAGGCGCGCTCTTGGCTCTGGTGGAGCGGGTAATAGTCATGTTGCAGCGATCTGCCGTCAGCTCCATCCGGCCCTCCATGGGCGCGCCGGACCATGGCGCGTAGCGGAGCTTGTCAGGCAGGTATCCGGTCCTGGCCCGCTCTGAGGAGTCTATGCCGTAGAGCATGGCTCTTATAAAAGCACACCAGGTAGATTTGCCGCTCTCATTGGGGGCGTATATGACATTGAGCCCCTCATGGAAGCTGAGACTTTCGTTTTCAAGCTTGCCGAAAGAGGCTGTCAGCTTATTGATCTTCATGTCTGACTACCTCCTCTGTGTTGTCAATGGCGGCCAGCCCCCAGCGGGCGGCCTGCTCTATGAGAAGCTTGTCCGAGTCCTCCCGCGCCGCGTCATAGCGGGCCAGAAGCTTTGCCAGAAACAGACCTCTCAGGGTGTCCTCCCCGGCGCAGTCCCATACACTGCGGCGTAACCTTGTCTCATCCCTCAGCTGAAGCGCAAAAAACATCTCAGACAAATTTGAGTACAGCCGCTTCAGATCCGGGGTGCAGTCCGTCTCACCGGTGAGAATGATGCGGTATGTGTCCCTGACGGTATCGTCGGGCAGCAGCGTGTGTATGGCCAGCAGCGCATCGGAGCCGGTCACATCCACCTTTAAGATCTCATAACGGCGCTTGGCAATGGAAGATGTGCGCATGGAGCACTGGCCCTCGCCCAGCTCCACTATATTCACGCTCTTCTCTCCGGTCTCGTCAAAGCCGCGCCCTTCCGGACAGCCGGGCCATGAGTACCATACCCCGCCGGCTTTTTTCAGGCCGCTGGCCTTGTGTACATGCCCCAGCGCCACATAGTCCATGCCGCTCTCAGCCAGCTCCTGCTCGCTGATGGGGTTATAGGCCGAGTCTTTGACACCCACGTCGCCGTGGATGCACATTATATTCAGCGTCTCTCCGTCCCGCGACGCATGAAAGCCCGATAGCAGCGCCGCGCTGCGGTTTTCCACAAAGCCCGCCCCGTAAACGCGGACCTGCAGCTCCGGAAGTTCAACACAGTCAACCGCCCGGTCGGTAAAAACGTGAACGTTTTCCGGCAGCTTGAGCCGGGCGTAGGGGGATTTGGCGAAAAAAAAGTCGTGATTGCCGGGTGAGATGAACACGGGGGCGCGAATGCTCTGCAGTGCGCGCACAAGCTCCTCTCCGGTCTCAAAATATGTATTGCCGCTATCCAGCAGATCTCCGCTTAAAAGCACCAGATCCACGCCCTCTGCCTGGGCCAGCGCCGCCAGCGCGCCCAGCAGCTCCCGCTGCTCGCCCCGGCGTATGGCGGCCTTGCCTGCCGGGAGCCCCTCAAAGGGCGAATCCAGATGCAGATCTGCCGCGTGCAGTATTTTTATTTTGCTCATGTCAGTCTTATTCCCTCTGCGCTAAGGCATCTTCCCGTCTCCGGGTCTATCTCGAACAGACAGCCCTCCAGCCGGGATGGGCCCTTGGCGGACTCATAGCGCCTGGGCGGGTCGCCCATAAATTTTCCTATGCTCTGTTCAGGCTCTATGCCCAGAACGGAGTTCACCGGCCCGGTCATTCCAAGGTCCGTTATATATCCTGTGCCCTTTGGCAGCACACAGGCGTCTGAGGTCTGTACATGGGTGTGGGTGCCCCATACGGCACTGGCTTTGCCGTCCAGCATGAAGCCCATGGCCCGCTTTTCGCTGGTGCCCTCTGCATGAAAGTCCACAAGGATGATCTTTTCCTTTATCTCCTGCATGTATCCATCCGCAATGACAAAGGGGTTGTCGGTGTTGTTATCCAGAGTGAAGCGGCCTATAAGATTCAAAACGCACACATCCCCAAAGGGGGCTGAGTATACTCCGATGCCCTTGCCGGGGCACTGGGGGCCAAAATTGGCCGGGCGGAGTATCTTGCGGCGCTCATCCAGATACGGGCGGAGCTCCGTGCGGGTCCAGGTGTGGTTTCCAAGTGTGATAACATCGGCCCCGGATTTGAAAATGGCGTCCGCCTGCCGCGGAGTTATCCCGACCACATTGGCGTTTTCACCGTTTACCACTACAAAGTCAATGTTGTTTGCCTTCCGGTATTCCTTAAGATGCTTATCCAGATATTCAAGGCCGGGCTCTCCGCAGATATCGCCCACAGCCAGAATTTTTACACTCATACAATGGCCTCCAGATTTTTGCTTATTACACATCATTATACCACATTTTACAAGTAAGTAGCAACGCAATTTATGCACATAATAGCAATACCTGAGAAATGGAGGTTGAAAAAATTATGAACAAGAAGAATTTTTATGTTGGCATGGGAATGGGCATTGTCGCCTACGGCTGTATGGTGTTGGCCTTCAGACCCAGAAAGAAGCATAATATGAAGAGCGCCGTGGGTAAGGCGCTGCGCTCAATGAGCGAAGTAGCAGACTCCATATCCGACACCATGGGCTGGTAAAAAAATACGCCGCAGGGGAAAAGAAAAAAATTCCTGAAAACTAATGCAATTTATTAAAAGCTGTGCTAATATACTAAAGCTTTGAGAAATGCGCCGTTAGCTCAGCTGGATAGAGCGTCTGGCTACGGACCAGAAGGTCAGGGGTTCGAATCCCTTACGGCGTGCCATAAAAGCCCAAATTACGCAGAGTGGTTTTCCACTCTGCGTAATTTTTTACTTTTCGGGGAATTTGTGGTAAAATATGAAAAAAGGGGGAGATGTCCATGACGCAAAAACGCAAGCTCATAATTTTCATAGCGGGGCTTATCTCCGCGGCGGCGCTGACCGTGGGCGGTACATTTTCCTCGCCGGAGCAGCTGCTGGACGAGCCGCCTGCAATAGTAATGGTCCAGACGGCGGGCCATGAGGCCGCAGTAAGCGACAGCTCAGAATACGCGGAGGAAAGGCGGGAGCGCCGGGGACTGTTCCGGAAGCTTGCCGCGTATTTTCTGGCGCTGCCTGAGTGGGTGAAGCTCTGCCTGCTTTTGCCGCTGTGGCTGCTTGGCCGGGGTCTTATCCTGCTTTCAGGGACGCTGACCGCCGTGTTTAAGGAGCCGCTCATGGCGCTGGGGCTGAACCTGCTGCTGATTTTGGGCGCAGCGCTGCTGGGCTTCAAACTGCTGCATCCGGACAGGCCCATTAAAGAATTTTTTTCAAAACGTAGGCTTGTCCTTATGTGCTTCGGCGCGGTGCTGCTGGCCGCGGCAGATGTAATATTGCCGGAGTTTCTGGACAAATACGACACGGTAAAACACCTGTGCATGGCTATGTTGAGCCTGCTTGTGCCGCTGGGCCTGTATTTTGCCATGCATGGAAGACCCCGTCACCCGGCGCCGCAGGAGAATAGTGGTTGAGCTTGAAATAATTTTGTGCTAATATAGGCCCCGGCGAAAATGCCTGATGACACGGCTTTATAACACGGAAGGAGAATACCCATTTGGAAAGCATCAACCAGATATTGGCACGGGAGCTTCAGCGGCCTCAGAGCCATATCGACAATGTGATCGCCCTTTTGGATGAGGGGAACACCATACCTTTTATTGCCCGCTACCGCAAGGAGATGCACGGAGCCATGGACGACACGGCGCTGCGCACCCTGGAAGAGCGGCTTGAATATCTGCGCTCATTGCAGGAGCGGCGGGATACGGTGAAAAACTCCATAACGGAGCAGGGGAAGATGACAGAGAAACTGAGCGCCGCCATAGACGAGGCCCAGACTCTTGCCGCCCTTGAGGACCTGTACCGCCCCTATAAGCAGAAGCGGCGCACAAGAGCCACAGTGGCAAAGGAGAAGGGTCTGGAGCCGCTGGCGCTGAGCCTGTTTGGACAGGCGGCGGATCTGCCCCCGGCCGAGGAACTGGCGAAGGCGTATGTGGACGCCGCGAAGGGCGTGGAGACCGTGGAGGACGCACTGGCCGGGGCATCGGACATTGTGGCGGAGCTTATCTCCGACGATGCGGAGATAAGGAAAATGCTGCGCGCTCTGATATGGAGCGGAGCGGTACTGGTCTCAAAGGCCGCAAAGGAGGAGGACTCGGTCTATCGGCTGTACTATGACTTCTCCCAGCGGATAGACAAACTCCAGGGGCATCAGATCCTGGCCCTGAACCGGGGCGAGAAAGAGGAATATTTAAAGGTCAGCCTTGAACTTGACCGGGAGGCCGCACTGCAGCGGCTCCGGCGGCGGGTGATAGTCCCCGGAAGCAGCGCCATGGCCTTTGTGAGGGCAGCGGCGGAGGACGCATACGACAGACTTATATGGCCATCCATGGAGCGGGAGGCCCGCAGCGCCCTGACGGACACGGCCTGTGACGGGGCCATAAAGATGTTTGCCCTGAACCTGAAGCCCCTGCTTATGCAGCCGCCGGTGAAGGGGAAGGTCACAATGGGGCTTGACCCCGGATATCGCAACGGCTGCAAGGTGGCCGTGGTGGACGGCACGGGCAAGGTACTGGATACGGCGGTGGTGTACCCCACCTTCAGCGAGAGCCGGAAAAAAGAGGCCATACGCACGCTGACCGGGCTAATAAGAAAGCACGGAGTGGAGCATATCGCGATTGGCAATGGTACTGCATCCAGAGAGACGGAGCAGATGACCGTGGAGATGCTCCATGAGCTGGACGGGGGACAGGCCTATGCCATCGTAAATGAGGCCGGCGCCTCGGTGTATTCTGCCTCAAAGCTTGCCGCGGAGGAGTTTCCGGAATATGATGTGAATCTGCGCTCTGCCGTGTCCATAGCCCGCAGACTTCAGGACCCGCTGGCGGAGCTTGTAAAGATAGACCCAATGGCCATAGGCGTGGGCCAGTATCAGCATGATATGCCCCAGGCAAAGCTGGAGGAGACTCTCGGCGGCGTTGTGGAGGACTGCGTAAACGCCGTGGGCGTGGACATAAACACGGCCTCCCCCTCACTTCTGCAGCGGGTATCCGGCCTCACAAAGACAACCGCGAAAAACATTGTTGCCTTCCGGGAGGAAAACGGGGCCTTTACATCGAGAAAACAGATAAACAAGGTTCCAAAGCTGGGGCCAAAGGCTTTCCAACAGTGTGCGGGATTTTTGCGGGTGCCGGAGAGCGGGCAGGTGCTTGACAACACCGCCGTACATCCGGAGAGCTATGACGCGGCCATAAAGCTGCTGAAGCTGTGCAATTACAGCCTTGAGGATGTGGCGTGCGGGAATATAGCTCTGCTGCCCCAAAGATTTGAAGCTTACGGCCCGGAAAAGGCGGCGGAATACTGCAATGTGGGCGTCCCCACTCTCCGCGATATAATTGCCGAGCTTTTGAAGCCCGGCCGTGACCCAAGGGACGAGCTGCCTCCGGTGCTGCTGCGGCAGGATGTGCTGGATAAAAAGGATCTCAAGCCCGGTATGATACTCACAGGCACCGTGAGAAATGTCATAGATTTCGGTGTATTTGTGGATATAGGGGTACATCAGGACGGACTTGTACACGTGTCTCAGATAAGCGACAAGTTTATCCGCCACCCCAGCGAGCTGCTGGCCGTGGGTGACATTGTCAAGGTAGTGGTGCTGGATGTGGACGAAAAGAAGCACCGGATATCCCTGTCTATTAAACAGGCAAAAGAAAAATAATTGAATCACCCTCCGGGCCTTAAGCCCGGGGGGTGATTCAGACTGTCAAAAAAGCTCACAGCACATATTTCAGTATGCACACCGCGTGCATTATGGCACCTATATCCACGAACACATGAAACACCGTGTGGTATATGGGCTTTTTCTTGCCAACACCGTATAGAACCGCTCCAAGGGTATAGGCCACTCCGCCGCCCAGCAGCCACAAGAAGCCCGCCGGACCCAGTGTCTGATAGGCGGGTTTTACGGCCAGAAGCACAAGCCAGCCCATGCCTATATAGCATGACATGGACAATTTGCTGTAGCGGTTGTGGTCAATGGCGGTGAAGACGGAGGCAAAGAGTGCCAGCGCCCACTCAAGGACAAAAAGCATCCAGGCCGCCTTGGGATACAGAGGCCTTATGGCGCAGAGCAATATGGGTGAGTAGGTACCGGCGATGAGAAAGTATATTGTGCAGTGGTCTATCACCTGCATGAGCTTTTTCGCGTATCCGGCCTTCAGCCCGTGGTATACGGCTGATACGGAAAAAAGGCAGATCATGGACAGGGCATACAGACAGCCCACCGCCGTTTTCAGGGGATCGGCCGCGGAGAGTCCGGCTGCTGCGGCAAGAACAAGCACCACCGCGCCGACCGCCGCGCCAAAAGCGTGGGTCAGCATATTGGCATGCTCCTCTTTGCGTGTGTAGTTTGGAAGTACGCGCTCTCTGAGAGGCGTGCGAGTCATAAAAATCACCTGGCCTTTTTAATTTCACTATAATTGTATGACCTTCTTTGCAAAGACTCAAGCTACAGCGGGAAAAAGCCCCTCTACCTGCGGAGGAAAGCCGGTAGAGAGGCTGAAATACCTGTCTACCGGCTGTAGAGTGAGCCTCCACGGGAGACAAAAAATACGCCGGACGGGCAAAAACCGCCGTGTTATTCTCAGGTACAGCCAGAGAATAACACGGCGGTTTATATATTGAATTTACATGGGGCGCTTTTTACACAGGCTTTTGTACAGCAGAAATACCACCAGCGCCATCACAAGGCAGCTCAGAGACATGACGCTGTAGCACAGCAGATACCAGTCGCCGTGGCGCTGTACCAGATACTCAAAGGTGCCCGTGCCGGCGAGAGTGGCAATGTATACCACCCAGAGCACCCAGTGGTACGGCCTCAGGCCGTTGGCCTTTACGGACTGGACACTGTAATAAATGAGCACTCCAAGAATCGACAGGGCGCTCACGATCTGCACCATGCTAACAAAGCCGTTGAGTCTCAGAAAGCTGGAGTCATAGCGGGTGCTGTCCAGCACCAGTTCCATGGCGCTGTAAAAGACTATAAACATCATGGCGGTGTGCCCGCGCTGTGTGCCTCTCTTCATGCGCACGCTCTGCCTGCGGTAGTAAAAACTCAGCAGCAGAACCATCAGCACCAGCATCAGCAGAAACTGCACAAAGAAGGTGGCAAAGCGGTATTCCACGCCTCCGGAAGATGTGGCGATGTCGGAGCCTACAGGCAGGTGCTGGAAGGTCTCGTTCCTGATTATTATGGTGCTGCGGCAGGAGCTGTTGAAAAGCGCGCTGAGCCGGATAAGGGCGATACCCAGCGCCGCGCCGGGGGCCAGCGCGTCAAAAAGCCCGGCAGTGCTGTCCGCAAAACGGAGCCTGCCCACTATAAGCCCGGCCAGCGCCGTGCCCATAAGCATACCCGGCATACAGTAGCCGCCGTTTGAATAGTCAGTCAACGCACCCATCAGCCCGGCATACTGCTCCGGATGACAATACCAATGTATAAGCCGGGCAAGAAGCACCGAGAAGAGCACGGCCAGCGGCAGCAGCACCCACATTGCGGCGCCTCTGCCGCCGTGGGACACATACAGGGCAAAGCTCAGTGCAAACCAGGCGGCCACTGCAAGGCATATGATTATGGCGCTCCAGTAGATGACGGTGTCTCCGCTGTATATGGCTATGGGATTCATTGCGCCGCCTCCTGTTCCGGAATTGCCGTAGCAAAATAGATTATGTCGCTCATGGTGCGCTCGTAGCCGAAGTCCACGTGGTTGACGGTCTCACCGTTCATGATGATGAGCGAGGTCTGCCCACCGTCCAGCTCGTAGGCCTTCTGGACACCCTTGCTGTATATGAACTGGCCCATCTGGTTCACAGTGGCGGCCACGGTAAATCCGTCGCCGTAGTTTACGGTAATAAGGAAGTAGTGCAGAGAGTCAAGCTGCCCTATGGCGGAGCGGGAATAGGTGCGCTCTATCTCGCCTATGGGATAGCTGCTTATGGTTTTCAGCTCCCCGTTGTCTACGAGAACAGGACCGAAGGAGAGAGTGAAGATTACGTCGTTATCATTTACAAACTGCTGGGTAGAGGCCTCATCCGTCAGCTCGCCCGAATAGGAAAAGAGCATGTCCCCGCTGGAGGTAAAATGACAGGAATCCAGCTTGTCCGGCACAAAGCGGTAGAGCTGGCGCTGGTATACAGTCACTCCGATGGTGCGGAAATCGTAGAAGTCACCGTTTATGGCCACCACTGCGTTGCACTCTTTGGCCATGTCGGTGGCGTAATAGCGTATGCCGGTGCTGTAGGTGTCTCCGGCTATCTTGCGCCTGAGCTGGGAGCCGTTGGCTATCTTCACCTCAGAACAGGTGACGCATTTGCCCTCTATATTTTCCTGCCAGGTTATGACAAGAATCGTATCGTCCAGATAGTATTGTATGCTTGTGTTGGGCACAAAGTCCACATTGGGATCCCAGGCCAGCTCCTGCCCCTCCAAAAGCGCCGAGGCGGAGTCGATCACAGCCTGAATATCAGCGGGATTGGTGGTGGAGCCGTACTTTGCGGAATCGGGTCTGGGAGCAACGGTGTCGCTCTCAGGGATGGTGTATATTTTCTTTATATAGGTCAGATCTCCCAGCGCGTCGCTGGCCGCATTGTTCACATAGCTGTCCAGCTTTGCCACCAGATCCAGCTTTGACTCTTTGGCGGCAGACACAGTGCCGGAGTCCGGGTGGATATTTATGAATATCCAGCACAGGGAAAAGAGCGAGATGAGCGCAAAAACAGCGCCGATAATATTTCTCAGGGCAAGTCCTGCTTTGGACAGGGGCGCCTGCTCAGGCTCCGTCCGGGTGTCGGGCATACGCCTGGCGCGCCCGGTCTCGGCCTGCGCCGTGGACCGCCTGGCAGGGTAACCCAGTCTCTCCGGGTCAAAAGCCTTTGGCTGTGAGACGCCGGATGCTGCACTGCGCGGCTGGCTCCGGCTCTGGCTTTCGCTGTTTTGCCCGCTTTGGCGGCGGGTGTCTTCCTGGGGCGTGGACCGGCGCGGGGCTGGCTTTTGAGTGCCCTCCGGAGCAGAATACTGGCGGGGAGCGGTGCTGCACGGCTGGAAAGCAGTTTTCGCCGGGGCGCGGCTCTGCGCGGGAACGGGGCTGACGGCCCCGGAGACAGGCTCGCTCTGTGTACTGCGGGGGGCCTCAGCCGGAGCGGGCCCGGTATCTTGTGTGGGCTCGGGTTCGCCGGAGGATGAAAACTCCGCCAGTATCGAGTCTATGTCAAGATCGAAATCGAAATTGTTCTTATCGCTCATGGGGACTCCTCCGTACTTTAGTATGCGCCGCCTGTGATGGCTTTCAGCAGGCTCTGGCTGGGGACTATACGCCAACTTCCGCCGGTATAGCTTATCTGAAGCTGTATTCCGGTGGTGGTGTAATAGTCCTCCGCGTGCTCCAGCACGTTTTTGACTGCCGTGGAGTAGGCCTCCTGGGCCACCTCCGGCAGATAGTTGTTATCCGAGTCATATATCTGGCTCCGGCTGCGGGTCTGAACGATTTTTGTGAGCACGGACATGGTCTCCGTCTCTACGTCGCCGGCCATACCTGAAAGATCCAGATAGGTAAACTGCAGCTGCTGGGTGGCGTCAAGCTTATCCACCACACACTCGCCGTCCAGCTCATAGGAAAAGCTCTCTCTCAGCGCATCGTATACCAGACTGCCCACCTGGTCGGCAGGTTGGTTTTCAAGACCCAGACTGCTGTAGCCGCTGAGCTGGCTGTAGGCTGTGGCGTAGTCCCCGCCGGTAAGCGCGTCCATAAACACGGTGACGGTCTCCTGCGAATCGCCCTGAGGTTTGGCAATGATTGTCCCTGCGGAGACGCCGACTATGCACAGCAGCATTGCTCCGCCTGCCAGCACGATAGCCAGAATAGCCCAAAACAGGTTTATGCCCCGCTTTCTGCGGCAGGCAACGGCCGCGGCCAGAGCTGCTATTACGGCAATCACCACCAGCGCTACGTTGACAACAGAGGAAAAGCCCGTACCTGTATCGGCGGGGGCGCTGTCTGGGGCCTGCGTGGTCAGCGGCACCGGTGTGGCAGTTACGGCCTGTGTGGGTACCGGCGTCTCGGCTGCGGCCAGAGCCGCCTGCCTGGCCTCCTCCTCCAGCCTGAGGGCTGTGTTGTATTGGGTATAATCGCACATAAGCGTACAGTACTCCGTCAAAACATCATAGGCGTTGCTCACGTTGTCCGTGAACATCACAATGGCTATAGGCTCGTCCGTATAGGCAATGCCGCAGTCATTGAGATACAGGTGGTATTCCTCCTGCAGGAAGCCGTATTTATGGGCAATATCAAACCGCTGCTCATTGAGCTTGAAATAGTTGCTGGGCTCTGCCTTTTGCATGGTCTCTATTATTTTCGGGAAACGCTCCGACTGGGTCTGAAGCAGATTAAGGCAGAATATCATCTGGCGCGGGGTGAAGAAATTGTTCTCATAATACTTGCTGTCCACTTTGTCCGGGTCCTCGCCCATATATGGGGCGATAAGTCTGCGGTATTCGCTGTAGCTGCCGTGGCCCAGATTTCGCCAGAGTATCTCGGCGTAGTCGTTGTTGGAGTTTATTATGCTGTCGTCCATAAGCAGGTTATAGCTGATACCGTACACTTCGCTGTCCCAGTCCATCTCACCATTGTACACCATCTCGGCATAATACATGTTCAGCGGTACCTTGTACATGCTACCCGCCGCCATGTAGCTATCCTCATTTATGTAGTGCTCTTCACCGGTGACGGTGTTCATATAGCCAACAGCTACGCGGCTTTCGTCCACATTCATCTCCGCAAAAAAGTTCTCCATCACCTGTTCCCAGGTCTTGTCTTTGAAAAGCGCGTCGCTGTCCCCGTCGGCGGCGGCAGAGGGGAGAATGGCCAACAGCAGGCACAGTGCCGCCGCTGCAGACAGAATTTTTTTCATCAGCTTCATATGTGTCTCCATAAGCAAAATATATCCCGGCGCCGGATTGCCAGTGTCGGGGTAAGCCGCTGCACAGGCGGAAAACCTGCCGTATACGGCTGAAAAAAACAAAGGTATTTTGTCTATTTTAACATTATGAGCCGTAATTTCAAGACCAAGCTTTAACAAAAACCAAAATTAATATATGACGCGTGCACAATTGCCCTGAATCTGGGCATAACATGTATGTGAAAATATTTCCGGCGCCGCAGGCGTCGACGGACAGGAGCCATAGAATATGAATCTACCCAACATGATAAGTCTCTTCAGGATCTGCCTTGTGCCGGTCTTTGCGGCGCTGTATACCAGCGGACGGGTTTTGCAGGCCATGGCGGTGCTGCTCATATCGGCGGCCGCCGATGTACTGGACGGCGCCATAGCCCGCAGGTACAACATG
Organism: uncultured Oscillospiraceae bacterium; assembly: GCA_964345655.1. Lineage (GTDB taxonomy): Bacteria > Bacillota > Clostridia > Oscillospirales > Oscillospiraceae > Limivicinus. Next base: position 358 of record CAYFSB010000006.1, on the reverse strand, counting down.
GTCACGGAGCTGGGAAAAATACTGGACCCTGTGGCGGACAAGCTTATTCAGGCGACGATGATGCTCTGCGCCGCCTCAGGGACGCCCAGCGTCTGGCTGATGCTGGGACTGCATGTGCTCAGAGAGCTGACGCTGGGCTTTATGGGGCTGCATGTGCTGCGCGTCACAGGCAGGGTCTGCGGAGCGCGCTGGTACGGTAAGCTCTGCACTGCCGTTATATATGCGGTGATGATATCCGTGCTGGCCTTCCCGGAGCAGTCCCATGTGACCGCCGATGCGGGAGTGCTGCTGTGCGCGGTGCTGGTGGGGCTATGCCTGCGCATGTAGTTTACAGGGTATATGAAAATGCTGAGAGACT
>CAYFSB010000005.1:0-23019 GCA_964345655.1 uncultured Oscillospiraceae bacterium | reverse complement strand
CACCTACAACGGTGTGAATACCGCCACGCTGGGCTGTATGAAGAACCAGATCGATCAGCTGCTTGGCCTTACCAAACTGGTGATTCCCAACGGCAGCTGCTGCCCGGGCTGGGGCGCAGTTGAGGTGAAGCCCGCAACTACCACCACCACTCCCGCCACTGGCGGCTAAACTATTGATTGGGCGGGGCAAACGCCCCGCCCTTTCGGCTATAAAGGGGGCTGACCAATGAAAAAGAGTTTTGCACAGGTTGAACAAGCCATTATCATGTATGCAAAAAATGAATGGCTTGATAAACTGCAGGGGCTGAACAAATGGCTTTTGCTTGGCGCGACAGGCATTGCAGCAGCAAAGGCAGAACAGATTGCCGACACATTCATGCACAGCCCTCTGGCACGCGCTGTGGTGGACGATGACGGCATGATTGATGTGGATATGATCTATCAGCAAATGATTGCTGCAGCGGAAACCACAGGCCCTGTGACACAAAATATACCGATGATCGGCGCTGTGAAGTTTGACCGCAGCGATATCGAAAAGCTGTACACCATGATTCAGAATCAGTGAGGTGAGATTTGTGACGAAAAATGAGATGAAAGAAAAGGCTCAGGAAGAAATCAGGGATGCGCAAAATTATTTTGAGATCGCAGAGCAGATGGACGATAAAGAAATGGCCTGCGAGTTCATCACCATGGGCAAAGAAGAGCTTGGCCACGCAGGACGGCTGTATGGGATGGCTGCAAGGTGGTAAATATAGGCTCAAAAAGTGCGTGAATTTTGCGTAAGTTGCGTGAATTTTGCGTAAGTTTTTAGCCCTTTTTTGACCTGTTTTGCCCTGTTTTGCAATGCAAAAAACAAAAAGAAAAGCACGAAAATCCGTTTAATTATCGGAAATTCGTGCTTTTCTTTTTTGGTGCGGGTAAAGGGGGTCGAACTCTTTTTGCGAAACGATTTAACGCAAAATTATTGCTGTTGCGTAAGTCGTGCGGAAACCTTATTTATTTCGGCATAGCTATTTACAAGGGCTTGCTCGCGGATGTGCGTATAGTGCTTTAATGTGGTTTGTATGGATTTATGACCAAGAATTTTTTGTGCCACATATTCCGGAATGTTTGCTTCCACACAGGCGGTGGCCATCAGGTGCCGGAACTGGTGCGCCGTGATCGTTGCCCGGTATTCGGTTATCATATATGTCTTGCCGTCACGCTGCGGGCGCTTGCTGGGAATTTTTATTTCTTTCACGAAACCGATTTCCTTGCAGTACATTTGCCAGCGCCGCTCATAAGCCCGCGCTGTTAAGGGCTTATTGCACCGAGAAACCACAAAATCATCTTTTCTTAGCCCTTTTACAGCAGCAAGCAATATGGGCCTGAACTGGTCAAGTATCGGCACTTCGCGCACACCGGCTGCGGTTTTTGGCTTTTTTATGACAGGCGCGCCGCCTTGCCATTGCACGCTTTTACTTATAGTGATAACGCCTTTGCATCCGTATAAATTGCGCTCAAAATCAATATCCGACACCTGCAGCGCCATGATTTCACCGAGGCGAGCGCCGGTAAACGCAAACAGGCACGGTGCAATGCCGAACCCGTCCGTGTGCTGCATCACGGCCTTAATCGCATCATCTGGCACAGGCTGCCGCTCAACCGGCGCTTTGCCTTTGGCTGTTCTCGCTATTAAAGCCGGGTTATGATCAGTGCCGTCCATGAAATTCCAGAGATTAAATATATTCCGTATAACCGTGCGCTCGTGAGAAATGGTTTTGCTGGAAAAGCCCTGCATTGCCAGCTTTTCGTATAATCTCGTGATATCCATAGGAGATATCTCGTTCATGTGATATCCGCCAAGCTCATTCAATGCAGCTTCATACCGTGCTTTATAGGATGACATGGTCGAATAAGAAAGATTTTTCTCTGCTCTGTGATACCATTTTTTAGCCACATCCTCAAACAATGGGCCTTTTTCTTTTTCTTCCGCTTCTGCTGCCTGCTTCGCAAGCCAATCTTTCAGCTTCTTATCTATTTCTGCACAGGTTTTGCCGCGCAGCATACATCGCTTGCCAGCTATTCGTTTATCAAAAACATATATGCCGTTTTTATCTTTTTTGTATTTTGCCATAAGCGATCACCTCGAATACTCGCCGCGTTTCAGCTGTGCTGCTTTTTGGCCGGCACAATGTGCCGAGCGCAGATTTCCAATGTTCGGCTTTGCGGTGTCTGGATCAACCAAATCCCCGGTCGCGGCTTCTAATTCGTAATTCTCAATCACCAGCCGACACACGGCGGCACGGCTGCGCATAGAGCAATGCGCGTTTGCCACATATTCATCCAACATGGACGGCCAATCACTGCCATGCTGGCCGAAAATCAGGAAGGCAATCTTGTCTACTTCGCCCGGCGGGCAGTCGGCCAGATACTTGAACAGGCCATTACGGCGCTGTTCCACATCGGCGGTGCTGCCATCAAAGTTGCTATACAATTCCGGGTAGGCGAGGCGCAAAACATCCCGGAACCAGTTCAGGCCGAGGGCTCGATACCAGCTGATAAACTCTTCCAAAGTCGGCTGCTTTTCGCCTGTTTCCCAGCGCTGCACTGTGCGTGCGCTTACAAACAGCAATTCTGCCGTTTCTTCCTGCGTTGCGCCTGCGCGTTTTCTGGCTTCGGACAGTAGCTTGGCTATACGCTTTGAATCGATCAACATACAGATTCCCTCCTTTTGACTATATAAAAAAAGCGCGTTTTCCTGCATTTCTGCCGGAAAACGCTTTAAAAATACGCGATATCTGCCGTGGCGTTTTTCTCGCGTTTGCGATACAGTAAGTTTAGTAAAATTACTATGGAGAAAGCGAGGAACTTATGAATGATGACTTAGTGCGACTAATCGAACGAATTGAAGAATTGGACGAACATACTTATGAAATTTTCATCAAAAAGGCGTTAGATCTGTTGAAAATTGAAGAATGAATCTTGATTGCCCCCGCAATGCAGGGGCTTTTTGTTTTAATAGCAGCGAGAACACGCTGTGTACCCGGCGGCAATGGCATCTTTTTTACTGATGGGAATACAGCTTTTCAGGTAGCTACAGCCAGCCCGGTGATACTTTGAGCCGGTGCGTGTAATGTATACGGTTTCGCTCTGTGTCTGCTGCTGCACCGGCTTTGGTGTCGGCCTTGGGGTAGGTGCTGGTGTTGGCCGTGGCGTTGGTGTCGGTGTAGGTGTCGGCGTGGGCGTTGGTGATGGTGTGGGCGGCGGAGTAGGTGTTGCGTATCCATATAGACTGCAAACAGCATTCGCGGCCTGATATTCGTCAGCATTTTTTAAATCTTCAACGATCTCTTCACAAACATCATCAAAATAGTATAAGTCATATAAGCGCGGATCAGATTTTATCTCTTCAAGGCATTCATCAAATGTATAGTATTCGTATTGATGTGCATTTTCGTCCAGCCATTCACCAAAGTCATTGGCGCTTTCGGCTTTGACATAGCCAAAACCAGGCGCATACCGATCTACCACCTGTTCTACTTCCGCAGCGGACAGGGACGAATTGCAGCTTACTAATAAGGTAGAGGCAAGCGCAACAGCCAGAACTTTCAATATGCGTTTCATTTTTCTTCACCGCCTTTTCTCTCCACCGCACTGACCAGCTGATCGAGCATGATAGACAGCGGCTTGATATACTCTGGGTTGCTTTTACAGACTTCAATAATTTTTCTAAGAGCAGGGTCTTTGATCTCCTGCTCTTTTTTTGCCAGCACAAAAGCAGCGGCAAGCTGCTTTATATCTTCCGGCACTTGATCGTATTGCTGGCCATCGTACATGGCCAGCGGAACACCGGCGGAGAGATCATCAACGGAATTTTCTTCATTTAATAAGCTATCAACCGAAACTTTAAGTAGCTCTGCAAATAATTTTAAGTTTTTTTGACTAAGACTTTTTGTTTTACCGGTTTTCAGCGAACCAAGTGTTGAACGCGGCAAACCAACCGCAGCACAGGCGCTTCCGTCTGTCATTCCTTTATCTAATACGAGCGAGTGTATTCTATTATACAAATTGCCCATAAAATCCTCTCCAATTTGTGCAAACATACAAAGTCGCAAAATTCGTACAAATGGTATTGAAATGTAGGAAAATTCGCACTATAATAAAAGCATGGCTGGTACGAAAATCGCTACACATATTTTAATTTGTTCGTACTCTTATTATAAGTGCAAATTTTCGTACTGTCAATATCTACATAAGATAGGCAGGTGAAATAATGAAACAGCTGACCCCGCTTGGGGTGAGAATCGAGATTGCGCTGATCCGAAAACGGATGACCAACACGGAGCTGGCGCAACGAGTGGCAGACGACACCGGGATGTTTTGTGACTGCAAGTACATTTGCAAAATCAAGACCGGCGAGAGAACGCCGCCGAAAATCATCGAAAGCATCCGCAAGATTCTGGAAATCAAATAAAAGGAGAATGACAATGAATTTTGATGTAAAGCTTGTGAATAGAACACATGAGGACGAAAGCCCGCTGGAACTGATTGAAAAAGCAGACCGGCAGTTGGGAGAACTGCTTGTAACGCTGCATAAACTGGCAGACATGAAGATTTTGCTGCAGGAAACAGAAGCCCGCCAGATCAAGTGAAAAGGAGATGAAAGAATGAACGATTTGAAAATCTGGGAGAGCCAGGAATTTGGTGTTCTCCGTGTGATCGAGCAGGACGGCGAGCCTTGGATGGTGGGCAAAGATGTGGCGCAGGCGCTGGGGTATGGTGAGGGAAAGTCACTTGCAAACGCGGTGGCAAACCATGTTGACCCAGAGGATAAAGGGGTCACCGAATTGATGACCCCCGGCGGTAAGCAGAAAATGGTTGTTATCAACGAATCCGGCCTGTACAGCTTAGTGCTTTCCAGCAAGCTGCCGGGCGCAAAGCGTTTTCGCCGCTGGGTGACTGGCGAGGTTTTGCCCAGCATCCGCAAGGACGGCGGATACATTAAGACCGCGCCGGGCATGACCGATGCCGACATCATGGCAAAGGCTATTTTGCTGGCGCAGAAAACCATTGAGGGCCAGAAAGCGCAGATCGCTGAAATGACCCCGAAAGCGCTTTTTGCAGATGCGGTAAGCGCAAGCAGCACATCCATTCTGGTGGGCGACCTTGCAAAGCTGATTCGCCAGAACGGCATGGACATTGGGCAAAACCGCCTGTTCGACTGGCTGCGGAACAATGGATATTTGATCCGAGCAAATGGCATGAGCTGGAATATGCCCACGCAGCGCAGCATGGATCTGGGCTTGTTCGAGGTGAAAGAAACCTCCATCACGCACTCGGACGGGCACATCAGTGTGAACAAAACCGTTAAGGTGACGGGCAAAGGGCAGATTTACTTTGCGAATAAGCTCGTACCGAAGAAAGGAGCGTAAGAATGTATAAAAAGTATGAATTTACCGGGGAAGAAAAAGTGGTCGATAACCACACGCTGCACCGCGTCCGCGCCTTGCGCAATTTCGGCGTGGTGAGAGCCGGTGATCTGGGCGGCTGGATTGAGAGTGAGGATAACCTTAGCCATGACGGATATGCGTGGGTATTCGGCAGGTCGCGGGTAGAAGGCAATGCGTATGTGGGCGGCAATGCGCGGGTAGGCGGCAATGCGTTGGTAAGCGATGCGGCGTGGGTAGGCGGCAATGCGTTGGTAAGCGATGCGGCGTGGGTATTCGGCAGGTCGCGGGTAGAAGGCAATGCTGATTTCTCGATTATCGGCGGCTTTGGTAGTTTTTTCCGAACCACGACTTTTTTTCGCTGCCAAGACGGAAAAGTCCGCACGCAATGCGGCTGCTTTTACGGCGATTTGGATGAATTCCGAGCAAAAGTAAAAGAGACGCACGGTGAAAGCAAAATGGCGAAAGAATATCTGATGATCGCCGATTTGATGGAAATGCATTTTGCGAAAGAAGGGTGAAGCTTATGCGAATTAAAGACGGTGTTCCCGAAACAGCAGCAGCTTTGCGTGAGCGGTTCGGACGGGAGATGCTTAGCGCTAAAGAAGTGTCCGAAGCCACCGGGCTGAGCGAGTACACAGTGCGGCGCAAGTTTACCGGCTGGAATGGTCGGTTGATTGCCGTGGAAACGATTGCACGGCAGATTGTTGGTTGAAAGGAGAAGAAAATGGAGAAATCTTTGAAGTTTAGCGGCATCGTCCGCGTAACACCTATTGAAATCACGCTGAAAACAAATGCCGGATTCAGCGGCATCAGTTTGAATGATGTCGTGCGTAAAATGATGGGCATTGTTGCCTACGAGGATGTGCCCTGCGAGCTTGTGATCACCGCGAACCGCTATGACGATTGCTTTGAGATCAACGGCAAGGAGGTTGGCGAAGATGTGCAAGGTTCTTGACACGCTGAACGCCATCACAGGTGCGGCGCTTGGTACAAGCTTAGGCATGATCGCTTTTATCCCCGCAGCGTTTGCCGAACGCGGCTACTGGGGATTCGGCGGTGAATGGATTTTGATTGCGCTGTGTGGTGCGATCGGCTGGCACATATTAGAAAGGAGATAAGCATGGCAAGGTATTTCAAGATCGAAAAGCTTGATTCGGCCACTTTTGAGCGAATGACCGGAGAAACGCTTGAAGAAGATTATCAAGAAACACGAGTGTTTGCCGATGGAAATCTTTACATCGCGGTTGACGAAGACGAAGTGGACAGTGTCCATTTTGCACCCGATGTTCTTGACGAAAGCAATGAGGACTGATTTGTATGGGTAAAGTTTACTACAGGTTTATGGGTTGATGGCGGTCACGCCAAGGAAACCAAAATGCAAACTTTTGGTTTCCGCAGCGCAAAAAAGCGTAGCAAGACTTTTCCCGGTATTGCCGAGGCAATGGCAGACCAATGGGGCAAATTATTGTAAATTCGTGCGGGTTTACTCGCGAAAGAAAGGAAAGAAAGAATGAACAAATGTTGCGAGAAAATCGTGGATGTCACGAAAATCAGCCATGACGAATGGTTGGATACGCGCCGCACCGGCATCGGCGGCAGCGACAGCAGCACCATTGTGGGGCTGAACCCCTACAACAGCCCATACGCGCTGTACCTTGATAAAATCGGAGACTGCGCAGAGAAACCCGACAACGAAGCCATGCGGCAGGGCCGTGACTTTGAGCAGTATGTCGCTGACCGCTGGATGGAAGCGACAGGCAAGAAGTGCCGCAGGAACAACTTTATGTGGCGCAACACACGCTGGCCTTATATGCTGGCAGACATTGACCGCGAGATCGTGGGAGAGAACGCCGGGCTTGAATGCAAAACTACCAGCGTGTTTAACAAATCAGAAATAGCTGGTGGAGAAAGACCGCAGACTTACTATGTGCAGTGCCAGCATTACATGGCTGTGCTGGGATTTGACCGGATGTATCTTGCCGTTTTGGTGCTGAATCGTGGCTTTTATCACTTTGTGATTGAGCGTGACGAAGCTGAAATTGAAGCGCTGGCAGCGGCAGAGGGCGAATTCTGGCAGTGTATTACCAACCAGCAGCCGCCCGAGGTTGACGGCAGTGAAGCGACCGTCAACGCTATCAAAAAACAGTACCCGGAAGCAGCGGCAGATTTGCCGATGATGGAACTGGGAAAAAGCGCTGCGGATGATCTTGCCGCGCTGGCAGAAATCAATGCAGACATCAAGAGCCTTAAAGATTCAGGCGAAGCGATCAAGGCCAGAATCATGGCCGAAATGGGCGAATGCCCGGTGGCGGCAGCGCCCGGATGGAACATTAGCTGGAAAAACCAGAGCAGCAAAAGAATCGACAGCAAGAAGCTGAAAGCCGAATACCCGGGAGCCTATGATTCATGCCTTTCTGAATCGAGCAGCCGCGTTTTCCGCTTTACCAAAGCCAAAAATTAAGATTATAAGGAGAAAATATTATGAACGCACCCACCAATACGAACAGCATCATCCAGCAGGCCCAGCAGGCAAAGGCTGTGGCAAAGAAGAAGCAGGGCAGTACGCTGAAAGCGTACATTGCAAAAATGCAGCCTGAAATCGCAAAGGCCCTGCCCAGCGTGATGACCCCAGAGCGGTTCAGCCGCATTATTTTCAGCGCGATCAGCAGCACTCCGCAGCTTGCAGAATGCACCCCTGAGAGCTTTCTCGGGGCCATGATGAATGCCGCTCAGCTGGGCATGGAAGCCAATACACCGCTGGGGCAGGCTTACCTTATCCCCTTCAAAAACGAAAAGAAGGGCGTTATGGAATGCCAGTTTCAGCTTGGCTACAAGGGCCTGATCGACCTTGCCTACCGCAGCGGAGAAGTAAGCGTAGTGCAGGCACACGAAGTCCATGAAAAGGACGATTTCCGCTATTCTTTTGGACTTGAGCCTACCTTGCACCATGTCCCTGCGCTGCATGATCGTGGCGATGTGATCGCTTACTATGCGATGTTCAAAACCAAGGCTGGCGGTTTTGGCTTTGAGGTTATGAGCAAAGATGATGTGCAGATGCACGGGCAGAAATTCAGCAAGGCTTACAGCAAAGGCCCCTGGCAGACTAATTTTGACGAAATGGCAAAGAAAACCGTGCTGAAAAAATGCCTGAAATACGCGCCCATGAAGAGCGAATTTGCCCGAGGCGTAGAGAGTGACGGCAGCGTTAAAAACAGCATTTCCGAAGATATGAGCGAGGTGCAGGACGAGAGCATCGTTTATGAAGTGAACGGCGAGACCGGCGAGATCGTGGGCGAAAAGGAGGCCGGTGCCGATGCTGATTAACTCAAAGGCCGGCTGTATTTGCGGCGGACATGTGGCGAAAGAACCAGAGGCGAAGCAAGTAGGTAACACCACCGTTACCAAGTTTTCCGTAGCCTACGGGAAAAGCGAAACTGAACTTGCTGAAAACGGCAAGCCAAAAAGCCTTTACATGAATGTTGACTGCTGGGGGGCGCTGGGCGAAACCGCCCAGCTGCTCAGCAAAGCAGACAGCTGCCTGATCTGGGGGGCAATCCAGAGCCGCGAGTACAACGGCAAAACCTATTACACCCTGCGGGCCGATGGCATTACCTTTGGTGCTGATGTGCTTTTAAAATGCGCAGCTGCTGTAAGTGGTGTAAGTTCCTTGTCGAGCAGTGAAGCGATGGCACAGGGCGAATTTGTGGCCAATCCGGCCATTTCGGATGCCCCGCAGAGCTTTACGCCGATTTCAGAAGATGAAGATCTCCCATTCTAAACATTTGGAGGGAAACGCATGGCTAAAAACGGATTTGGCCGGGCGGGCAGGCATGAGCTGGCCACCGCGCTGAAATGGCAGAAACGGCAGAGAAAGGAGGTGAAGCAGCCGAATGGCAGAAAGAAGAATGTTCACAAAAAAGATAACGGACGATGACCATTTTCAGAATCTTAGTTCAAGCGCACAGGCGTTATATTTCCACTTAAGCATGGCCGCCGATGATGACGGATTCTGCAATCAGGTCAATTCCTCAATGTTTAAGGCCCATGCCAGTGTGCAGGATCTGGAAGCGCTTTTGACTGCAAGATATTTGTATCAGTTTGACAGTGGAGTGATCGTTATCAAACATTGGCGAATGGCAAACGCGCTAAGAAAAGACCGGTACACACCCACCGAATTTCAGCGGGAATTGTCGCAGCTCCGCGTAAAACCTAATGGAGTGTACACGGAGATTACAGAATCTGGTTGCCAGATGGTTGCCAACATGGCAACCACTGGTTGCCAGATGGTTGCCTCAGGTAAGGATAGGTTAGGTAAAGATAGGTTAGGTAAAGATGCTCTACCTAAAGTATCAGCAGAATCTATAGAGAGTAGCTCTATCGTAGGCAACAAAGAAGATGCAGCGCTTTCGGAAATTTTTCAAGCGTTTGAGGCTAATATCGGCAGTATTTCGCCGTCTGAGTATGACCTAATAAAAGATTGGGCGCGGTTATATGACAAAGACCTTGTTATTGAGGCAATCAAAGAAGCGGCGATCAGAAAAAAGAAGAATGGCCGTTACATAGACACCACATTGCGCCGGTGCCCATCAGAGGGCGTATACACTGCCGCAGATTTTAGGGCGAGAATAGATGAGCGCGCACAGCAAAACGCTGCCACAGGGCAAACCAGGCCCCGCAGAGAGAACGCCAGCGAAAAGGCAGAGCGCGAAAGCCGAGAGCGCGATGAACAATTCAGGCGTGTATATGCTCAGGAAATGGAAAGGAGAATGCAGAATGACCACACAGGGAGCGTATGAACTTCTGCGCATGAATCGGTTATTTTACCAGGCACAGGTCAAGCCAATGAGTGACGAGGACACAGCGCAGATTGCCCGCGTATGGGAATACCAGTTCCGCGACTGGCCCGATAATGCGGTAAAAGATGCATACCTTGCAGCGCAAAAGGAATGTGTTTTCCCGGTTAGCGTGGCGGACATATTCCGCCACCTGCCGAGTGAAGCGCCGAGCTGGGCAAAGGCCATGAAAGCAGCGCGGGAGATAAACCGCTGGCTGTATTACGCCAAGACCGGCGGCCTTGTAGGGCCCGGCGGGAAGAAAGACCCGACAGCCTGCACAGAGGAAGCGGTCAAGGTTTGGGATACCCTTCCGGAAAGCGTGCGCAGCTGGGCTGGCACGATGGGCTTGCTGGCACGAAATGCGGATGCAGACCCGGACGAGCTGGCGCAATTTGTGCGGCCGACCTTTGAAAAGGCTACCAAGAAAGAAAAGTTGCCGCCGGAGCCGATGAGGATTGCGGCAACAGAGGAACGCAAGGCTCTCATGACAGGATACAAACCGCTTAGGCTGAAAAAGGGGGAGTAACGCCATGATTTATTTCGGGAAAACCGGCGATTTCTGGGTATACGAAGACAGAATCATTGTGCCGGTGTGCGTGAGGTCTGAGCAGGCAGACGATTATATCACCGACTTGGCCAAGGCGCTGGAAATGATGCACCGCCAGCAGGATAAGCTTATCGAGGAAAAGGGGGATAAGCCATGAATTCGCCCTGCAAGAACTGCCCTGAACGGCGCAAGCTGTGCCACAGCGATTGCGATAAATATGCTGTGTTTGCGGCTGAAAAAGAGCGGATACGGGCAAACCGGATGAAAGAGAACGCCGAGTTTGATTTCATCATGGAATCGAGAAAAAAGGTGACTCCCGTGTGGTATCACGGAAGAAAGGTCAAAGATAGGAAAGGTAGATTTGGGGGATGAACAAACACGATGCGGGAGAGCTTAGAGACTTACAAGCTCTCCCATTGGAGGAGAAAATCAATCTCACGAAGCGCAGGATCGTTGACTGGAACGATCATTTCAGAGGAAATGTTTTCGTGTCTTTTTCCGGCGGCAAGGACAGCACGGTGCTGCTGGATCTGGTGCGCGAAACCCTGTGCGACGATAGCATTCCAGCCGTTTTTGCAAACACTGGGCTTGAATACGCACAGATACAGCGATTTGTGCAAGGCACGACAAACGCCGAAATCGTGCGCCCGAGTATGAGATTTGACGAGGTAATATCTACATACGGATACCCGATCATATCAAAGGAAGTGGCCGGAGCAATCTATTACGCCCGAAGGATCAGAAATTCTGATTTTGATTCTGATGATGCAAAGACCTCCACCCGAAAACGAGCGGAATTCCTCGGTACACGGAACAATTCCTCGAAACAATCCTTCAGGAGAACGGTGTTGCTGGGAAGGTTGTCCAAATCCGGGCTGACTGGCACGACTGGGGCAGGAGGTGTCTTTAGCCATCCGGAATTGTCACAATTTAACAAAGAAAAATGGCTTGCGGCTTCGCAGGAGCTACCGTTTCTGATTGGGAGCAAGTGCTGCAGCATAATGAAAAAAAAGCCGATGCGAAGTTATGCACGAAAAAACAAAAGCTATCCGTTTGTGGCCACGCTGGCGGAGGAAAGCAGACTGCGGAAGCAAGGATGGATGCTGAACGGCTGCAACGCCTTTGATGCAAAATCGCCCATCAGCACCCCGATGGCGTTATGGACAAATCACGATGTGCTGCTGTATATCAAGCAAAAAGGATTGCCGATCTGCGATGTTTACGGAGATATTGTTTACACGGATGCCGATGGTAATACCTACGACACAGCTTTTGATGAGGCCATGCCGCTTACCTGCACAAAGTGCCAGCGAACCGGCTGCGTGTACTGTGGCTTTGGCGCTCACGCAAAAAATGATGATCGATTTTTGCAGCTCGCAGAGCTTTCGCCACGGCAGTATGAGTATGCGATGCAGGGGGGACAATGGGCAGACAATCCGTATTATGATGCTACAGCACCAAAAATGGACGGTCAATGGAAAAACTGGAATCCAAAAAAAATCTGGGTGCCGAGCAAAGAGGGCTTAGGCATTCGATTTGTAATCGACCAATTCAACGCTTTGTATCCGGAAAACAAAATCAAATATTGAGGTGTGACGATGAAAAGTAAAATTATTGCTCTGGTGGCTGTGGCCATCATTCTGTGGCTGGTGCTGTCGGTAAGCATCAGCCTGCTGCTGGCGGTGACGGCTTGGTGCGCTAAAATCATGGGTGCACCGGCAACGATTGCTTGCTTTGTGGCCAGCATTTTGTTTGTGATTTTCTGCTGCCTTATGTGCAGCAAGGAGGAGGGCGAGGATGAGGAAAAATAAATATAACGCCCAGAAAGTTAAGGTGGACGGCATTGTTTTTGACAGCCGAAAAGAGGCGGACCGCTGGCGGGAGCTAAAGCTTTTGGAGCGTGCCGGGAAAATCACTGAACTTCGGCGGCAAGTGCCTTTTTTGCTGATTCCTACTCAGAGGGAATTTTGCGGTGGAATCGACAAAAAAGGACGATTTAAAAAAGGAAAGGTGCTGGAACGAAAATGCAGCTACTATGCCGATTTTGTATACATGCAAAACGGCAAGCAAATCGTGGAGGATGCCAAGGGCAAACGCACGGACGAGTATGTAATTAAGCGTAAGCTCATGCTGTTTTTGCAGGGGATCAGAATTCGGGAGGTGTGAAAAGTGGCAGAATACGTTGAACGGCAAAAAGTGATCGATTGCTATGAAAATTGTTTGGTTGAATATCCAGATAACTATGTGCTCGTGATAAAGCGATCTTTTGAAGATCTACCTGCGGAAGATGTTGCACCTGTACGACATGGCCGGTGGATAAAAAAGGGATACGCCTGTGGCGACTCCGAATTTATATGCTCCGTTTGCGGAGAAAGCGAATGGAGAACAAGCAGCTCAAGAATGAAATATTGTATGTTCTGCGGCGCAAAAATGGATTTGGAGTAAAGAATGAAAACGATTGTGTTGAATGTTTCGCCTATCGAGATTATGAACATAGCTCGCGGATGGCAAAATTATCTGCATTGCGCCTATTTTCCAAAGCTAACCCCTCCGTTTAAATGCCTGATCTACTGCCGGAACAAACGGCCACTGATCGCGTTTGCGGATTATCTGCACTGCGGCTACCGGCAAACCGAAGTGTGCGTGATTTCCGGTTACAGCCGGGAAGCTGCTGAGAATACATTTGATGTTATGAACGGCAGGATCTGCGGCGAATTTATCTGTGATGGCTGTAAAAAAATCACAGATTTCAGCTGGTACACTTTTGAATGGTCGATTTCCGAGTGAAATCAAAGATTTTGGCATCAAGAAAGCACCGGCAAGATATCTGATTTTGAAAGAACAAACTGAACATGTAAAAAAAACTGAACAGTTCGGAAAAACTGAACAGTTGCAAAAATCGAAAGGAGAAAATGAAAATGAGCGATTTTAAGAGCGATTTTGAGGTTATCCGCACACTGGGAGAACCGGCACTACTGGAACAGCTTGCTGAAGAATGCAGCGAGCTGGCACAAGCGGCGCTGAAGCTGGCGCGGTTGGAGCGTGGGGAAACGACAGAAAAAAAGAAAACCCGCCAAAGCGAGTTTTTGAAGATTTTTCCGAAGGTAGGGTTGAAAGAAGGCGTGATAGACATTTGCCCATTATTCTTGGATAAAAGCGCCAACTGTATCAAGGTGAATTGTAGGGTATGTCAAAAAGATTTCTGGCTGGCCGAGGTGAAGTGAAATTGAAAGGAGTGTCATAATATGACAGAATTAAAACATTGCCCGTTCTGTGGCGGTAAAGTTAGCCTTGTTCTGTGCGATGACGAAGGGAATCTGCATGATGAGGCATATAGAGAACATCCCTATAGTGGGCTTGGCTTTATGCTTTACCATGCTCACGAGGAAAACCTGGGATGCCCGATTGCAAGCTATGAGTGTGATGGTGGGACTTTAGGCAATGTATATATTTACGACACGGAAGAACAAGCCGCTGAAGTGTGGAACAGGAGGGTTGATGTGGTGCACGGACGAAAAATTGAAGATGGGGACACGGGGTGTTTTTGGCTGTGCTCTCTGTGCGGCGAATGTTTGCCGTATGGCGCGAACTACTGCCCTTACTGCGGTGCGAAGATGGACGGGGGTGAAAATAACGGCAAAGTATTTTAGAATTACAGAGATTGACGCTGCGAGTTTTGAGATCAGGAGGTGGAATGATGGTTATACCCAATTACATCCGTGGCATGATGCACCGCTGTGCAGCATACGCCAACAAAGCCGCAGATATTAATCGCGAAATCGGTATTTGGCTTGAGCGACACGGTGTTGATGTTGAGGCTATCAGCAATGGCGACGGCTACTCCTTTGAGGAATTGATGTACGGAAATGATGTGACCGATGAGCTGTGTGCTCGTATCGAAGCGATGGAGACAAACGAGGATAGCGAAAGCGAGGTAGACAGCGATGAGGACTGAGAAAAAGAACCTTCGCCGTATTTCCATCGTAGTCACGGCAATCTTGATGGGTGCATGGCCGGAAAAACGGAAATGTGAGGAAAATGACGATGGATAAGGTGGTGATCTACAACCGTGCCACCGGTGCGCTGCAGCGAAAGACGGTTGAGGACTGGCACGAGTACAAAAAGTTGCTGCTGGCTGCCGGTATGCGCCGGGACGATTCAGCATTTGACCCGGAAATCTGGGCGAATCAAGATTTTATCTTGAGGAGGTACAGGAATGCGGCAGAGTAACATCAAAAAAATCGTGGCCATGGCGCAGCGGCAGGCTATGGCCGCAGCCGATCGGGAGCGCATCGCCATTGCCGTGCGCACAATCATGATTTACTGCTACGCCATGATTCAGGCGGGGCTGTCGCCTAAAACTGTGATAAAAGTGCGCAAAATTGCGGATGATCTGATCGCAGATAAATTTGATGAGCTTAAAACCGATGGCGTGGCCGAAGCATGGCTGCGGCAGCAGCTGGAAGCCGATGGGCTCAAGTTTCAGGAGATTCCGCCAGAAGTGAGTTTCGATTTTGTATAAAAAAACAGGGCCGGAGAAATCCGGTCCTGTTTTTTGAGCCCTTTATTTTTTTTCTGCCGGCAACTGTGCGAGCCGCCAGCCTTTATAAGTCGTGACCGGCTTGCCTTTGCGGCTACGCACACCACGGGCATAGCCAGCAATGGCTTGGAACCCTTGTGATATGCGGCGTGCTGCCACATTTTCCTGGATGCTCGGTGGGAAAAATAAATCTTTGTTGTTTCGCGCCCAATCCAAAAGATTGATAACGCGGTGATAATTTCCGTCAGGGTCTATGAGAATCCAAACTTTTGCTTCTCGGTTCTGCGGCCCTCGTTGGCCTTCTGGCATATTCAGTGCGGCTTTCGTGCCAGCGGCTTGAATTGCGGCCACTTGCGCAATGTGCTTTTGATTTTTTCGCAATCGTTGCTTGGCATCTAAAGACCATTTACCGCTTCCGTGGTAACCGTTCCGGCGTCGAAACTCCATGCCGCATTCCAGCGAGCAGCACAGCTTTTTTGTGCTGGGATACACTCTAAAAGGCTTTCCGCAGATGGCACAATTCTGATATTTTGGCTCAGATTCGTTCAAGCATCCGCAAGATTTCGCCTTTTTGATTGATGTGGCTGGTAAATCTTTTTCTCGTCCACACAGATCACAGCGAACACGCCATAAAAGTGTTGCCTGCCCAGTGTTTGGGCAGGCATACTTGTGATCTGCAAGGCCTAAAACCTTCAGCGCGCCGAATTGTTGACCCGTCAGGTCTTTAAACGGAGGCATTACACTTCCAGCTCCTCGCCGTATTTGGCTAAGTGGAGTTCCTGATAGCGGGTCAGAAACTCTTCATCGGTGCAGGGCGCGAGCTCTGCGTGAACCTGTTCGCGCAGTTCATCATCCATGAGCATTACATAGGCTTCAAAATGGGTCATAGTCTTATTCTCCTTTCGTGAGTGCGCAATTATCCGCGCACTCAATTACATCACTTCATCGCGAAAAAGTCCGCGATTTCTTTGCGGCGGCGAACGAAAAAACCGTGAGCCGCCTCATAAGTGGCAAACTCTTTGTCCAGGGTGCAATCATCACCCTGGAAGTGGGCGATATAATACCGTCCTTCCGGATATACCGACTTCGGCCAATACGGAGCCGGGGCGGGCATGCTATCAAGAGAGCCACTCAAGTCCGGATAGCAGAAGCTATCATAGTGATAGCTTTCATCACTGTATTCGGAAAAACCTATTGTTTTACCGTTTATTTCAACCTTTCCGTCCCGCACATAGCGGGGATTGTAATCGCTGTAAATCATGTTTATTTCTCCTTTCCCCGGCAACTGCCCTGCCGGGGGGCGTTTTTTATGTTGTCTGTATTGTACGCCGTTTGTGCGTACAATACAACATGCAAATTGCACAAAGGCCGATGGGATTTTTTAGCGTTCCAATCGGCCCTTTGCTATATCCATCTCAGCGGTGATGCCGGGCCGTGCCTTTACGGCGGCGTTAAAATCCGCAATGGCCTTGTGCCGCTCTTTTCCGCTGTAGCTTGTGTGGCTGATCTCGGTGCGTGTGCCGTCCAGATACTGCCGATACTCGGCAAGTGTGTACTGGATGCCGTTGTAGGTGTTGGTGCGCTTTAGCGTGATCACCGGCACGGTGGGGGCGGTGGCTAACTCTTGATAGCGTGTCGCTATGGCCTGCCGGTGCTGCTTTAAGCAATCCACCATGCTTTCCAGATCGTCTATCATGCGGGCGCTGCGCTCGTCCTCACGCTGCAGCTCGTCCAGTGCATAAATGGCACTGGGGCGGCGGCCGTATAGGTACAGCTCATGCTTATATTCTTTTGTTTCAATGCCATACCGGCTGTAAAAATCTGCAAAAGTCGTGCGGTAAGTCATGCGGATACCTCCCAAAGCTTGATTATGCTGCCGTCTGCGTTGATCTGCACGCGGCGGCTCTGGTGATCGGCTAAGCGTGTAGCCTCAACGATGATCGGTGCGCCGTTGGCGGCGGCAAGCCGGTAAGCGTGGCGCATGGCCTGACCTGCTAAGGGGGTAGCGCCGAGCTTGCGCCCGGCGGCGAAAATCGTAAAAATGAACATGGGACCACCTCTCAAACCCTATGATAAAGACCAAGGTAAATATATTTACCGCTTTTGCAGCCAAATGCGTGATACAGTGCGCCGAGCTGATCGCTTGCGGCTGGTTCTCCCATCAAAAACCCAGCGGAAACCATGCCGCGCGTTTCTTCCGGCAGATGGTAGGGCGGCATGCAGTTAAGCATGTGGCTGTAGATTTCTTCGGCGATCAGCTGCCCGGGCTTGGCGTTAAAAGCTCGGTCGCGCTGCCAATCTGCGCGGGTGTATTCGGGGGTGATGATTTTCAGCATGGCAAAATTCTCCTTTGAAAAAATTTAGGTGGAACCGGGCTTTTGGGTAAACCCGGCGGAACCGTTCAAGCGGTGATGGTTTCGCGGCGGCGAGCGGTGGCAGTCTGTGCGCCGTACTTTGCGCGTATCCAGTCGTAAGATTTACGGCTGCCGCGGCTGGTTTCCTTGGCGCTTTCGGGGCGCCAGTACCACATTTGGCGGCGCTCGGAGAAGATCATCCCGGCTTTAGCGGCGCGCTTGTCGGTGCTCCAAATCCACTTTCCGAGGATTTCAAAGCTAACGCCCATCGCGTTGAGCTTATCCACCATGGGCCGGAGTTCTGCATCAACGGCGGCCTGCTTTGCCCGTTCGGCCTCGGCGCGGGCGTTGAAGTCGGTATGGATGCCGGTATCAAACCGGGGCAGGCGGGTTTTGAGATAATCCCACTCGGCATTGATGGCCTGCATGGCTTCCACAGAGCCGCCCAGATCTGGGTGATTCTCCATGCAGAGCTTTTTATAAAGGGCTTTGCCCTCGCTGAGGGTGTGAGGCTGGGGGATAAAGTATTTAATAGTCATGGTGGTGTCTCCTTTTAAATCGAACTGTTGCGTTCTGTTCTTTGATTGCATTATAGAACTGTTGCGTTCCGCTTGTCAATAGGTGAATTTGCATTTTGTTGAACTGCACAAAATACTGTTGCGTTCTTTGTGCATTTTGAACTGTTGCGTTCAAAAGCGGGATTCTGTATAATAAGAAAAAATAACTTATTAAGGGGGATACTATGCCAGTATCGGAGAAAAAGCGAAAAAGTTTAGATGCGTATAATGCGACTTGCGACTATATAAGCATCAGGCCCAAAAAAGATAAGGGCGAGGAGATCAGGCAGGCGGCAAAGATTGCTGGGCAAAGCTTACAGGGGTATATATTGCAAGCCTGCGCCGAGAGGATGGAGCGCGACGGGAAACCGCCGGAAAAGTAACCAACGGTTCCCCGCTCCGCTTGACTTTACAGGGAAAACCCGGTATAATCAAAAGCAAGATAGGCGGGTTTACTTATCTTGCGTTTGGCTCGTTACCTCTGCAAAGGTAGCGGGCTTTTTTTGTTCCCAGCGTTCCCACAAGAGCGCCACAAAAACGGCGCTTATTTTTTTACTTAAATATTATACAAAGAGTATTGATATTATCTTGTATTTATATTATTATATACAGAGAGTATAATTATATATATCTGGTATATTCGACTTGTAATAAGGAGGCTATTGTGGCAAAGGAAAAAGAAAAAACGGCCATCGAAGGCCGCCTTACAAGTAAGCAGATCAAGTTCTGCGAATTTTACGCAAAAACTGGTAACGCCACGCAGGCTGCCATTGATGCGGGCTACTCCAAAGCTGATGCGGCAAAAACTGGATTTGTCAACTTGCATAATCCCAAGATTTGCCAATATTTGGAAAAAATTGTTGGAGCAGAGCGCGAAGAAAGGATAGCTTCCGCAGATGAGGTTTTGGCCTACTTATCAAGTGTTCTGCGCGGAGAGCCGCAGGACGAAACCGGGCTGCCGCCGAAGGATTCTGATCGGCTGCGGGCTGCGGAGCTTTTGGGTAAAAGATACGCTCTGTATACGGAGCGCGTGGAGAGCAAGGCAGATGATAAGCTGGTGATCAAAATCGTGGAGGTGGATTGATGTGCCAGAAATCAAAATCGAGCGCACAAAGCGCCAGCGCGAGTTCTGCCGGGCAACGGCTGATGAGGTGCTGTTTGGCGGCGCGGCAGGCGGCGGGAAAAGCTATGGCCAGCTGATCGATGCGCTGCTGTATGCGCTGCGGTATGCGGGCAGCAAGCAGCTGATCCTGCGGCGAACTTACCCAGATCTGGAGCGTAGCCTGGTGCTGGTACACTTATCTTTTTTTCCGCGCGAGGTCTACAGTTACAACTCGTCCACGCACCGAGGAAGATTTTTGAATGGTTCTACGATAGAATTCGGCTATTGCGATGCAGAAAAGGATGTGTACCGTTATCAGGGCGCAGAGTATGACACCATCCGCTTTGACGAGCTGACACATTTTACCGAGAGCCAGTATCTGTATCTGCTCAGCCGATTGCGCGGTGCAAACTCTTTTCCGAAGCAGATCAAGAGCAGCACAAACCCCGGCGGCGTGGGGCATCAGTGGGTGAAGGCAAGATTTATCGATCCTGCCCCGCCGGAAACCGAATTCAAGGCCGGGCGGCGCACACGAATCTTTTTGCCCAGCCGGGTGCAGGACAATCATTTTCTGATGGAGAGCGACCCGGAATATCTGGAACGACTGAACGAGCTGCCGGAAAACCAGAAGCGGGCGCTGTTGTATGGCGAATGGGATCTGTTTGAAGGGCAGTTTTTTCCGGAGTTCCGGCGCGAGACCCATGTGTGCGAGCCGTTTGTGCTGCCAAAGCACTGGCGGCGCTATTATACGATGGACTACGGATTGGATATGTTTGCCGCCTATCTGATCGCGGTGGACGAGGCAGGCAACGGCTATGTGTACCGGGAATGCTACGAAAGCGGGCTGATCATTTCGCAGGCCATCGAAAAGGCCAAGCAGATGATGGGCAGCGAGAAAATCTATGCCCGGCTTGCCCCGCCCGACCTTTGGAACAGGCGGCAGGAAACCGGCAAGAGCGTGGCAGATTACTGGGCGCAGGCGGGGCTTGGGCTTACCAAAACCGCCAACGACCGCGAAGCCGGTTGGCTGGCCGTAAAGGAATGGCTGGCTGTGCGCAAAAATGAATTTGGTGAGAAAGCGCCAAGGCTGAAAATCTTTTCCGGGTGCGTGAATCTGATCCGCACGCTGCCCGGCCTGCAGCACGATGAGCACAAGCCAAACGATGTGGCCAATGAGCCGCACGAGCTGACCCACGCGCCGGATGCGCTGCGAGGCTTCTGCATCTACTGGACGAGTAAGGCAGACCCGCTACCCGGGAAACGGGCAAAGTGGACTGAGGATCAGTATGAGGACTACGAGCACGCCAGCGCCAGCGACCGGGCGCTTTTGATCGAGATGTGGGGTGATCCTTTTTGAGCAGAGAAATCAAAAATATTAAAGATGCCAAATCCAGCACCAGCGCAAACAAATTTAACGCTGTGCTGGATAAATGGCAAAAAAGATATCAAAAAGCCAAAAGCCAGTATGATGGCCAGCTGCAGAAATTCAAGGCAGAGGTGCTGGAGTATGATGGATCTGATAAGATTTTTCCTGTTTCCGGCGGCAGCCAAAGCACAAAAAAGGCTTTGGTGGCCAGAAATGTGGTATACGAGCTGATCGAGAGCGAGATTGATTCCACCATTCCGCAGCCGAGGATCACGGCGTTGCACGAAGAGGATGCCGAGCTTGCACAGGCTATCGAGGCGATGCTGCAGAACTGGCTTGAGCAGTTGCCCATGGAAGCCGTGAACGATTCCAACGAGCGAGAAACCTATCTGCACGGTGGATCGTTTGTACATATCGACTGGGACGCGCTGGGCGGTCTGCACGAAACACTGGGCAGCGTGGAAGTGAAAGATCTGGCCACGCGGCAGGTGATCCCGCAGCCGGGCGGCGACTGGCTGGAAGAACTGGATTGGTATTTTATCGTGCAGAATATGGCGCGTGATCGCGTGAAACGCGAATACAAAAAGGATGTAAGTAGCGAGAGCACTGATGAGCCTGAAGCCGGTGAGAGAGCCGACAACCCCATCAATACAGAGGATTCCGTCACTGTGATCACGGCGTTTTATAAAAACGACCATGATGGCATTGGTAAATTCAGCTGGTGCGGTGATACAGTTTTGGAAGACACGCAGGATTATCTGCGCAAGCAGCAGCGCATCTGCAGTGAGTGCGGCGCTGTGGTCACCGGCGAAACCTGTGCCGCCTGCGGCAGTGAAAAGTGGAGATATAAGGCCGTGGATGAGATTCCCCTGCCGAGGAACATCGTGATCCGACGATCCATGCCGGACGGAAGCGCGGCAGAAGAGCAGCTGGATGCCATGAATTTTGATGGGGTTGAGCGGCAGCTTACCATGGTGCCGGTGTATCACATGAAGCATTATCCAACGGTTATGCGGAAAAACATCAGCGCCAAAGGACGATTCATGGGCGTTTCGGATGTGCAGGCGGTGCTGCCGCTGCAGGAAGCCATGAAAAAGCTGGACACAAAGATTCTGGAAAAGCTGCTGAAGGGCGGCAGCTATGTGACCTTACCCGAGGGCGTGAAGGTGGATACCACCGATGCTGAGTTAAAAATCCTGCGGCTGAAAACCGCAGACCAGAAGAGCATGATCGAGCCGATCAACATGCAGCCGAACATCAACAACGATCTCACACTGCGGCAGAGCTATTACGATGACATGAAAAGCTGCTTAGGTATCAGCGACAGCTATCAAGGAAAGTATGATAGCAGCGCCACCAGCGGCACGGCCAAGCAGATCAGTGTTAATCAGGCCGCCGGGCGCTTGGAGAGCAAGCGCGTAATGAAGCAGCAGATGTGGGGCGAGATGTACCGCGTTATGTTTGAGCTGTGGCTGCTGTTTTCGGATGATCTTACCTGCGTGCGGCAGGACGAGGGCGGAAACAGCAGCTTTAAGCAGATTTCCAAATGGGACTTCTTGCGCCGGGATGTGAGCGGAAAATTGTATTGGAACGATGAATTTTTGTTCGGCGTTGATGTGGCAAGCGTATCCCCTGCCGACCGAGCAGCCATGCAGCAGCAGATCAGAAACGATTTTACAGCCGGTATGTTCGGGCCCACGGAAAAAGTGGAAAGCCGCATCAGGATGTGGAAGATGATGGTTAAATACCACGCCCCGGGCGCGAAAGAAATGCTGGACATGGCGCTGCAGGAACAGCAGGAGCAGATGCAGGCCCAGCAGCAACAGCAGCTGGAAGCACAGCAGGCTGCGGAATTCGCCGCCAAGCAAGCTGCAGCAGAGCAGGCACAGGCCGAAGCTGAGGGGGTCGTGCCGCAGGAAGCCATGATGACGGGGGTGTAAGAATGGATAGTGTGTGCCCGATTTGCAAGAATCTTTTGAGGATCACAGCAACCCGGACGGAAGTGAGCGGCGATACCAGCGCCAGCGAGCAGACCAAGGTTTTTACTGTGCAGGAGCTTAGCTGCAGATCCAAAAATTGTGCCAATTTTGGCAAGGTGATCACCGAAAACCGCGTACAGGTTTACCCTTAAATCAAGCCGGGCTATGGCCCGGCAATATGCAAGATGATGGCCAAGAGCAAAGATCTTTGTGGAGCGTAACCACAATCTTGCACGAATCGCATGGAAACGCGGGAAAATTCCACAAAACTACGCAAGTCAACGCGGAAAAATGACGAAGGGAGAAT
>CAYFSB010000004.1:11588-23041 GCA_964345655.1 uncultured Oscillospiraceae bacterium | reverse complement strand
AGCAAAATTATATAGCCCCACAGCACAAACGGTGCAAACAGCGGCCCGTGCCCCACCTGCTGGCCCATGACAAGCTTGGTATAAAACAGGTGATGGAAGCCGTTAGTAAATACCGTGATTGTGACAATGACAGGGCAGGCAAAGACGAACACCCTGAACCATGCGTTTTCCGCCAGATTGTCATACCCCGCGAGATAGAGATTCCATATCATGTAGGCAGCGGCGGCTGTCGTCACACCTATATACTGATAGTTTGCCGCGAACACATAGGCATCATTGTTCTCAGGCAGGAAAAGATAGACAATGCTCTCCGCAAAGCGCCCCGACACCCACAGCCACAGGCAGAAAGAAAACACGATAAACCAACGCCACACGGGTGTATCCTTCCGGTTGCGCCAAAACCATATCATAAATGCCATGTGCGCCGCAAGATAGACAGACTGCATAGTAAAGTTAACTATTCGTATGGTAGTCATTCTATGTCTCCCAAATTGGCTCCGCCCGATTATCTGCGCGCCACAACAGGCATTTTCTCGTCATATTTTTTGAAACTTTTTTACGATTTTGCCGTTAAAATCTGTAGTTTCAGAATATCATCTTCCTGTAAATAATTTCAATGCTCCTTTTCTGCCATTTTGTTCTTTTTATAACATTTCTTTAAAAATGCTCCCTTTGGAGAATACGGCATTCCGCAGTTCTCAAAGGGAGCATAGCTTTGTTCAATTCATGCTGTCTGTTTCCCGGAAATCCGCTTGAGCCAAAAGCCGCAGCAGAGTCGGAGAGTCCGCGCATATTCTGTGCCGCAGCAGCTTTCCGACGCAGTCACATATGGAAACGGCGTCTGGCCTCCTCACGCAGAGCGGGCACCTTGCGCACGACTATAAGCGGTATCGACAGTCCCACGCAAACCGCCATGATTATAAGCGACCAGCCCGGATGCCAAACTCCAAAAAAGTATCTGTCAAAAAACAGCTCCGTCACCATCATTATGACACCTGTGCCTGTCAGGACGATAATGCCGGACACCAGCAGCGAGCAGCGGCCGCCCCGCATAAGCCAGCCCATACCCAAGATTATAAAGGCGGTGGCCAAAAGGATGGGCAGCGCCAGCGCCACATACCAGTCAATTCCGTTTGCGGCAATGGCAATAAGGAAAATATAGATGGCCACAGCACAGACATCAATGGCCATACGGGGCCAGCCCGGCATTGTGCGTATCAAAAGCGGCGGTACAAACCAGATCCATAACATCACAGCGGCGCCCGCAGTATACAAAGACCAGGCTGTGTCAGGGCGCAGCAGCAAATTCAGCAATCCGCAACACAGCGCCACGGAGGCCAGCATCGCCGTCAGCAGCAGCGCCGCCTCTTTTTTTGACACCGGCGCCACAGACTCCCGGCGGGTGGGAAAGAATGTCTCCCCACCGGTCTCAGATCTTTCATTGGGATTAATAACAGGCGTATGGCACAGGGGACATTCTTTCAGGTCTTTCCCCAGCTCAACGCCACAGTTGACACCGCAGGCCATCAGAACTCCTCCTTCTCCGAGGCATCCTCCGGCGCGCGATGCCGGTTGCTCTCAATATGCACTGGAATACCGTCCTTTACAAGAAACCGGAAAAACTCCCGCTCCACGTCAGTCTCCTCCTGGGTACCGGAGAAGGTGATGGTCATGGTATTGCCGTAGCTTATAGAGGCCAAATGCGCCCTGGGTACGGTGGCCTGCCCCTGTATGGCCTCCATATGCAGGATATGGGGGCGCATCTCGTCAGGCACCTTGAAGATACCGGGATTGGTCATGGTGCCGGAATACGGCAATACGCCTCTTGTCCTGTAGCTCAAAACCATAATAGGTTTTTTACAAAAGCGCGGTATCAGCTGAAGCGCCTTGTTGTTCTGGAATTTCACATTTCTGGTAAAGGCCGCCCGCATCTCTTGGGGGGAACTGTGTGTGTGCATATAATGGTGCACAAGCTCCGCGATCTCCTGAAAGCTGTATGGGCCAATTGCCGGGTCAATCCAGGGCTGAACGGTAATAATAAAGTTGCGCAGCGTCTCAGTGGGGAAAAAGGCCCTGAGATTCACCGGTACCGCCAAAGCAATGGGTTTTTCCCGGAAGGGGTGCTCTGCTTTTTGCTTTTCTATCAGCACATAAATGAGGACGGCGCTGAAGTATTCCGAAATGGATACCCCTATGCTTCTGGCTCTCTCCTTCAGCTTGTCAACCGGCACAAAACCCATTGTCACATTAAAGGTATAGAACGGCTCAGAGGTTCCTATACTCAGGTATGCCTTCCGTACAAGCGGCTGAGGTCGCGTTTTGCCTCCGGCATAGCGGGAATAGGCATCCTCCCACTCCTCCCTTCTGGGGTCCTGGTTTAAGTCCAGAATACCCGTCCCCACCGGCACATCAATGCCCCGCTCGCGCAGATATTGAGCCAGCAGCGTGCGGAAAAAAGTCAGTGCTCCGGAGCCATCGGCCAGCGCATGAAACACCTCCAGAGAAATGCGGCTGCCGTAATAATAAAAGCGCACCAGCCAGTGGTTGTCCTCATTAAACCGCAGGGGGCGGCAGGGTTCAGCCAGATCTTTTTTCAAAAACGGTCCCGGGGCAGTGTTCGGCTCAAAATAATACCAGAAAAAGCCCCTCCTTATTCGCACGGCAAAACCGGGGAAGCGGGGCATCACCTTGTCAATAGCCTGCTGCAGCGCCTCCGGTTCCACCGGCGCTTCCATCATGGCTGAAAATCTGTATATGGCGGAATACTCCTCCTTCTGAAGCGAGGAATACATTACGCTTGCATTGTCCATCTTGTACCAAGGAACCTTGGGCTTGTCCATACTCGCCCTCCCCTGACTATAAAATTATTTTTTATTGTACCACTTCACCTGTCAAATCGCAATACGACCGGCAGGGAGACGCCGGCATATTTTTTCCGCTTTTTTCATACTGATTTCAGTGGGACCCGCCGGAAGCGGTTTTTTCCCGCTCCGCCGCCAATCAGGTGCGAAAAGAGGATTTTCTCTTGTGTGCGGCGCCAAGTATGTTATAATGGCCTCAACAAACAGGAAGGACATAACACCATGAAAGACGGCAAATTCAGGAAAAAACTTGCAAGCCATACTCTTGAACCCCGGCTTGACCCGGCCATGCGCGTATTGAAGGCGCTGCACAGCGCCGGTACACCAGAGGCACTCACGCCTGAGGAGTTGGAGCGGCAGCGGCGAAACCAGGAAATACTGGGCAATCTGGTCGCGCCCATGGCCGGTATGTGCTGGGATATGCTGGATATAGACGGCATCCCCTCCGCCTGGATGGGGCTTGAACGCCCACACAGGCATCGCCGGGCGGTGATGTACTGCCACGGCGGCGGATATACCAGCGGGAACCTGGGCTACTCAAAGGTTCTTGCCTCAAAGCTCACACAGGTGACAGGTTTTGATGTGCTGTCTTTTGAATACAGTCTTGCGCCGGAGCACCCGTATCCAGCCGCATTGAACGACGCAGTGAAGGTCTGGGACTATCTTATGCACCTGGGCTATGGCGCAAGAGATATAATATTGGCCGGGGACTCAGCCGGCGGGAATCTGGCGCTGGCCCTTTGCCACAGGCTTATGAGCGAGCCGCGCATGCTCCCTGGCGCTCTGCTGCTCATGTCGCCCTGGACGGATATGACTGCCTCCGGGGCATCATATACTGAGCGCGCCGACATAGACCCCATGCTGACAATAGAGTATGTCCATGCCGTCCGCAAGGCATACGCAGGGGACCACGATCTCCATGATCCGCTGTTGAGTCCGCTGTTCGGTGATTTTCATGATTTCCCGCCCACATTGATTCAGGTTGGCTCCCATGAGATCCTCTATTCCGATTCCGAGCGGCTGTGCCGACGCATGAAGGAGGCCGGAGTCCAATGTCGTCTGGAGGTCTGGGAGGACATGTGGCATGTGTTCCAGATGTTCCCCACCAAAAAATCCGCCTCTGCCATAGACAGCATGGCCCATTTTCTGCTGGAAGAGCTTTAAAAAGTACCCTGCCCCGGATTACCTATACGCCGTGCTCATATCGACCAGAATAGAATTGATGCAGGAGCAATAAAATTTGCCCCTGCATCAATTGTTTTCAACATCTCAAAGCCGGTTTATTCTTTTATAAACAGCACTCCCAGAGTTTTCGGCCCGCAGTGTGAGGACACGGTGCATCCGGCCACGGTGTGGTGAATCTCTTTCACATCCACGCACTCCCTCACCAGCGTCTCAAGCTCCTCAACAAGACCCTGCTCTATTTCACCGGACTCAGTAATAAATATGTGGCCCGGACGGATGTTCTTATCACTGAGCCGTTCCTTTATGTACTGCCTGTACACATTGCCCATATTGCCCCGGTATTTTTTGTATACACCAAGCTTCCCGTCTCTCATCTCCAAAGCAGGTTTAAGCCGGAGGATATTCGCGCCCAGAGCAGTGACTCCGGAGCAGCGGCCGCCCTTCCACATGAATTCAAGAGTATCTAGTACAAAGCTTGTATCCACCTTATCCGTAAGCTCTGCAACATGGGCGGCTATGTCCGCGGCACACATGCCTCTGTCGCGGCACTCGGCCGCCTCTATAACCAGCAGGCCCATGCCCGTGGAGAGCATGCGGCTGTCCACCGGGTACACCCCATTCAGCTCCTGTGCCACCAGCCGTGCGTTATTGAAGGTACCCGACAGCTCGGCGCTTATATCAAGATGGACTATCTCATAGCCCGCCTGAGTGTACTGCGAAAAGAAATCCAAAAACTCCTGCAGCCCCACTGCGGAGGTTTTTGGAAGCATACCGTCTTTATGATACCGCTCATACATGTCCTGGGGCGTATAAGCTGCCCCGTCTAAAAAGCTCTCCTCACCTAAAAAAATGGTAAGAGGTATAATTTTAATATCAAATCTTGTAATCAGCTCCTGTGATAAATCACAGGTGCTGTCCGCTGTTATAATAACAGGCTTGTTCATTAATGGGTCCACTCCTCATATCAAAAAACTAATGCGGATAAATTATAACATAGCGCGCATGGCAAGGCAACGGCTTTTTAGGGGGCAATTTGTACAATGTAACAATTCTGTTGTTCGCTCTTGCAATCCGACACGAAATGTTACATAATATGATAAAATACTATCCAAATAGGGGGGTAGAAATTCTTGAAAAGAATGACAAGAGTCGCGCTGATAACCAGTGGCGGCGACTGCCAGGGGCTCAATGCCGCCATCCGCGGCGTGGGCAAGGCGCTTTTTGAACAGCTTGACAACGTTGAAATATTCGGCATGTATGACGGCTATCGGGGCCTTATTGAGGGCGATTACAAATATATGGAGCCCAGGGATTTCTCAGGTATACTCACCCAGGGCGGTACTATTCTCGGCACCTCCCGCCAGCGGTATGTTCCGGGAAAAGATATCGTGGATGAGGACGGCAACAGCCTTATCCCTGCCATGCGCGATACATATAACCGGCTGAATCTGGACTGCCTTGTGATAATGGGCGGCAACGGCACCCAGAAAAGCGCAAAGCTTTTGTCCGACGCCGGCATGAACGTCGTCACTCTGCCCAAGACCATTGACAACGATATATGGGGTACGGACACTACCTTTGGTTTTCAGAGCGCTGTGGACATTGCCACAAATGTTATAGACTATATTCACTCCACCGCCAGCTCTCACAGCCGCATCTTTGTTGTGGAGCTTATGGGCCGTGACGCCGGCTGGCTTACGCTGAACGCGGGTATATCCAGCGGGGCTGACATTATTCTTATTCCCGAAATTCCATATGATCTGAACAAGATCGTAGAACTGATAGAGGCCCGCAAAAAGAAGGGCCGCAGCTTTTCCATCATCGCCTGCGCTGAAGGCGCAGTCTCTGTAAACGACAAGGTGCTGGATGAAGAGGCAAGCCGCCACAAAAAGGAGAACAGCCGATACCCCACCGTGTCTTACGCCATTGCCGCCCAGCTTGAGGCTCTCACCGGACAGGAGACCAGAGTAACCGTGCCGGGTCATTATCAGCGCGGCGGCCCCCCCTGCCCATATGACAGGCTTTTGGCCACACAGTTCGGCACTGCTGCAGCACAGCTCATAATAAATAAGCAGTATGACCGCATGGTGGCAATTCAGGATGGGCGCATTATCTCCATCCCCCTGGACGACGCCGCCAGCAAGACCAAATTCCTGCCGGTGGATCATCCGCTTATAAAGGTAGCCAGAGATATAGGTATCTCTCTTGGCGACTGATTTAATTGATCTTATAGACAAATGGCTTTGACGCATCGTCAAAGCCATTTGTTTTTCTTCAGCACCATCCACTCCAGCACCAGCACCACCGCCCCCAGCACCGCAACTCCCAGATAGCCGAAACGCCATGTGAGCTCCGGCATATTGCAGAAGTTCATCCCGTACCAGCCTGTTATAAGCGACAGCGGCATGAAGATCGTGGTGATCACCGTGAGCAGCTGCATTATCTTGTTTTGGCGAATCGTTATACGCGACTGAAACATATCCCGTATCTGTACGGAATACTGCATGAGATTTTGCGAGTCTGCCAGCAGGCGCTCCATTCTGTGGGTAAAAAAGCGAAACAGCTTTCTGCCCTTGGCATCCACGATCTCATTGGGACAGTCTGCCAGCATCTGGCCCATATCAGCAAGCTGTTTATAATATCGGCTGATTATCAGCAGCTCCCGGCGGGTTTTTTCCAGAAAATGCTCCAGATTTTTTGGCAGCTCGTTTACATTGTCCAGCATACTGTTTTCACGGCGGCACAGAATGTCCTCGCATTTATCCATGAAATCTCCCTCGCCGTCTATAAGCACATCCATAAACTGGAAAAGTGCCTGTGCCGGTGTGAAGATATCCACTACCTGCCTTGCCTCAAATCGGCTCAGAGTCTGGTCTATCCACTCCGGCGCGCCTATAAAGAGCAGCATGTCCGCATCCAGATAAAAGCGGCATGCCATTCTCTCCGACTCAAGTCCACCCTTTACCGGGATGGACAATGTGCCGTGGATATGGTTTTCAAACACGTCCACCTTGCAGTGGCGTACCTTCTCTGTCATGCGCAGCAGGGGCGAGTCCTGATCCAGCTCCTGATACTTCTCGATGTATTCCAGCTCGGAGAGCACCTCCACATACGGCCTCTTCCCGTTTTCATCTCCTGGGCTGTCCCCTGTCAAGAGCTTCTTATCAATATAATAGCGCACCTGTCCGTCCTCCGATATGTATATGGTTTGGGACTTTCTCCCATATAAATATATGCCATTTGGCACATATATGCAAGATTATATTTCTCCGCACGGCAAGCGCGCTGCTTCCCGGTATTCAAAGCCTGGAAGCAGCGCGTTTTTCTGTCTGGAATTTTTCACTGTCTGTCGGCGCTTTTCTCGCTGACTATATTGTAATAGGTTTTTGCTGTCAGGCCGTATACTGCCGCGTACATCAGCGTGAACACACCAAAGGTGGCGGCCGTGCACCAGGCGGCCAGCTTCCAGTTGAACATGCCGAAGAGCATCAACAGCATACGCACAAGATAGAAATCAAACAGCACATGTACTCCCGCTACCACAAGGGGAGCAAAAAACACCACAAGCACCTGTACGTTTATACTTCGGCGTATCTCCGATTTTGGCAGCCCCACCTGCTGCATTATTGCAAAGCGTTCCCTGTCCTCATAGCCCTCGGCTATCTGCTTATAGTACATTATCAGCACCATGGCCATGATAAAGATAAAGCCCAGGAAAATGCCCAGGAAAAAGAATCCGCCGTTGGTGGAGTAAAAATCCTGCCGGTTTGCCTCCCGGCCGGTGACAATATAGCGCTCCCAGCGGATGCTTGCGTCATTCTCAAAGCCTGCGTATTCTGTATCATTCAGCAGCGCGGTACAGGCCACCTGCTCTTCCGGCGTACCGTCGGTATCTATCCGGCATATCCAGTCTAAATAGCCTGAGCTGAGTCCCCCCCAGCGTGAAAGCTCGCCCAGTTCCTGCAGTGCCTGACTGTCCGGCAAGACAAAATATTCCACGCGGCTGGAATAGACTCCGTATTCCCCTGTGTCAAAATCCGTGTCTCCCTGAAGCAGCTCATAATTCAGTCCCCTCAGCTCACCGCTGTCGCTCTGACGGAAGTTGAAGCTGACCGTATCTGTCCGGGCGATGCCGCCCACCTTCATTGCCTGGGTTTTTTTCAGCTGGATGCTCTCCCCGGTGATTTTGTTATAGTCCGCAGCAGTGAAGAAAATCACTATACAGCTGCCGAGATTTTCTTCATTATAAGCGTCGGTGTAGCTGCCGCCGCTGTTAAACATATGAAGCTCAACTGTGCTGTAGCTGAGTATATCCGTCACTCCAAGCCCCTGTCTGGCGGTGGCGGCAGATAATTTTTCCTCCGCCTTTTCCGTGTCAAATGGCTCTCCGGCAGAATACAGCACACTGACGTTTATCTGCCCCGGATAGCGAGTATTCAGGGAGTCCTCCGTGCCCACATACAGCGAGAGCGTGGCCGAGATCATCACAAGCACCATGGTGGACAGAATGCAGATGTTCGCAAGCCCCACCGCGTTGCGGTTCATACGGTGCAGCATTCCGGACAGGCCTATGAAGTTTCCGGTCTTATAATAAAATTTCTTGTTTTTGCGCAAAAGCTTTAAAACCGCAATACTTACAGCGGTGAACAGGCAGTAGGTGCCGATTATCACCAGAAATACCGCCACAAAATACATGGCCAGCGCCGAAAGCGCATCACTTGTGCTCACAGCTATATAATATCCGCCAAACAGGGTCAGCAGGCCCAGAACCGTCAGCAGCCACCTGGTCTTTGGCTCCCGCTCCCCCACATTGCCGCCCCGCAGCAGCTCAACAGGGTTTTGCAGATGTACTCTGCGCAGATTTATCAGCAGTGTGAGTCCAAGCACCAGCGCAAAATATCCGGCGGTGACTGCTGCGGCCGGAGCGGAGACGTAGTAGTGATACACCACGTCCGCACACATGAGCTTTTGCGCCAGCATTGTAAACAGCCGCTGGGTCAGCATGCCCAGAGATATCCCAAGTCCCACACCCAATACCCAGGTGTAAAGGGTCTCAAAGCTCAACACCAGGCCTATGTTCTTTTTGCCCATACCCAGAACATTATAAAGCCCAAGCTCCTTTGAGCGGCGCTTCATGAGAAAGCTGTTTGTATAGATGACAAATACCAGCGAAAACAGACCCAGGATTACCGTTCCAAACATCATATATGCCGACAGATAGCTGTATCTTTCCATCTCCGGCGTGTCCGGTGTTTTGGCTATGGCAAGATTGATATAAAACGCAGCGGAGGTGCAGATTATAGTCAGCAGATATGGGAAAAAGAACTTGCCGTTTTTTACGCAGTTTTGTGCGGCAAGCTTTGGGTAAAAGGCTTTACTCATCTTTGCCGCCTTTCTGCAGCACGGTCAGCGTGTCCGATATTCTGGCAAACATCTCCTCCTCGGCCATGTTTGCCCTGTAGAGCTGGTGAAAAACCTGCCCGTCCTTAATAAATAGTACCCGCTTTGCATGGCTGGCGGCTTTAATAGAGTGAGTGACCATCAAAATCGTCTGCCCGTCAGCGTTTATCTGCCCAAACAGGCGCAAAAGCTGGTCGGTGGCCTTGGAATCCAGCGCCCCGGTGGGCTCATCAGCCAGAATAAGCTGCGGCGAGGTGATAAGGGCCCGCGCCACCGCTGTGCGCTGCTTCTGACCGCCGGAAATCTCGTATGGATACTTGCTGAGGATGTCCTTTATGCCGAGCTTCGCCGCGATAGGCTCCATTCGGCGGCTCATCTCATCATAGCTTTTCCCTGAGAGCACCAGCGGGAGAAAGATGTTGTCCTGGACGGTGAAGGTGTCCAGCAGATTGAAATCCTGAAACACAAAGCCCAGATTGTCCCGCCTGAACGCAGAGATCTCCCGCTCCTTTATCTCCACAATGTTCCTGCCGTTTAAAAGCACCTCGCCTGAGCTGGGCTTATCCAGTGAGGCAATGATGTTCAAAAGCGTCGTCTTGCCGGAGCCGGACTCCCCCATTATGGCCACATACTCTCCCTTTTCCACCGTAAAGCAGACATTTGTCAGCGCCTGCACGTTGTTGCCGCCAAAGCGGGAGGTGTATATCTTTTTCAGATTATTGACTTCAAGCATCGCCATGACTTCATACTCCTTTTCTTATGTTACGGTATGGATTATAGCGTTTTCAGAGGCTGTACCGCCATAGCTTTGGCTTACATTATTCCGGGCTGGCTTACAATTTGGTAAGGAAACGCGCCCCCACTTTCACTCCGGGAGCGCGGCCTTTTTGTCTTTGAATTCTATTGTGACTGTTGTCCCCTGCCCCACAATTGACTCTATACTTATTTGATGGCCCAGCTTATCCAGTATACGCCGGCACAGGTAGAGCCCGATACCTGTGGATTTTTTATCCGTCCGGCCGTTATAGCCGGTATAGCCCTTTTCAAAGACCCGCGGCAGGTCCTCAGGCGCAATGCCTATGCCGCTGTCCCTTACGCTCAGCCTGTCAGGGCCGGCTTTTATCTCTATGTTGCCTGAATAGGTGTACTTAAGGGCGTTTGCCAGAAGCTGGTCTATTACAAAGCACAGCCACTTCTTATCCGTCAGCACCCTCTCCTGCGTACCCTCATACACAAGACTTATCCGTTTGCGTATAAACTGCCCGGCATATTTGCGCAGGGACTGTTTGATTATGCCGTCCAGCTCACAGCGGCGCAGCACATAATCCGTGTAGTCGCTGTCAAGCCTGATATACGACAGCACCGTCTCCACATACTGCTCTATCCGAAACAGCTCCTGTTCCAGCTCATCGCTGCCCGGCTCAGGGCTTGACTGGAGCACAAGGCGCATGGCGGCAATTGGCGTTTTTATCTGATGAGCCCACATGGTAAAATAGTCCAGCATCTCGCTGTAGCGCTGCTCATCGCAGTTCCGGCTCTTCAGCGCATCTTCCCGCAGCAGCGCTATGAGCTGCTGATAGTCCGCCTCTATAATGTCACCCGGCAGCGGCAGATTCTCCGCCGATATCAGAATCTGCTCTCCGGCCACTCTTAGCTTTTCATGGCGTATGTAAAAGCGCCTGAAATCCCACAGCGCCACAATAAGCAGCGCCGCCAATGCCAGCAGCAGACCATAACCCACATTCTCCACGCTCATGCCGGAAAGACTGCCCACCGTGAAGAACAGCCCGCACAAAAGCGCTGTCAATGCCGCGACCCCCAGGCGGGTTTTTAAATAATCAATCAGCAGCTTCATCATTCTATAATGTACCCCAGCCCCTTTTTCTTTACCTAGTTCAGTTACACTATTAACGAAAAGAAAAAGTAGGCTTCTCTCAACGTTGAGAGAAGCCCACTTTTTATAAACAGACCCATAAAACATACAGTTTAAGGAGGAATTACTCATGA
>CAYFSB010000004.1:7019-11578 GCA_964345655.1 uncultured Oscillospiraceae bacterium | reverse complement strand
GCTTTTTGCGCAGTCTCGCCACATTGACGCTGAGGGTATTCTCGTCCACAAAGCTGTCCGATTCCCAGAGCCGCTGCATAAGCGTATCTCTGGACACGGTCCGGCCGTTGTTCTCCATGAGCACCTGCATTATCCTGAACTCGTTTTTCGTCAGCTCAAGTTTCTCGCCTCTGTAGCTCAGTGTACCGTCGTCAGTGGAAAGCAGTACTCCATTGTGCTGCAGCACCCGGCCTGAGACGGCAAAGTCATAGCTTCTGCGCAGCAGCGCCTGCACCTTGGCCGTAAGCACCTGCAAATCAAAAGGCTTGGCAATAAAATCGTCCGCGCCCATGTTCACGGCCATAACTATATTCATATTGTCCGAGGCGGATGAGATAAAGATGATCGGCACTCTGGACAGCCTGCGTATCTCGGCGCACCAGTGATAACCGTTATAGAAAGGCAGGGAGATATCCATCAGCACAAGCTGCGCATCATACTCCGCAAATTCCGCCGTCACATTTTTATAGTTTGAAACTATCCGGGTCTCACAGCCCCAGGCACTCAGATGCCTGGCTATTGCTCCGGCAATAACGCCGTCGTCCTCCACGATAAATATTTTCATTGCCATGCCCCCTCTCTATGCTTAAACACATTATACAATGGAAAGTCAATTGTCCGCAAGCGCTTGTCATATTCTGAAAGCTGTGTTATTCTGTAAACATATTTCACCATACAAAATATACGGACGGAGATGGATATACTATTAAAATCGCGGTTATAACCGGCGCGTTCTCCGGTATGGGGCGGGAATTTGTATACGCCCTGGATAAGGATGAGAAGTTTGACGAGATATGGGTCATCGCAAGGCGCGAATCCCGGCTGCTTGAGCTGGGTGAAAAATGCCGGGCAAGAATTCGCCCAATTGTGCTGGATCTGCAGCTCAGAGAGAATTACGCTGTGTACAGGACCTTACTTGAACAGGAGAAGCCAGAGATCGCGGTACTTGTAAACGCGGCAGGCTTTGGCCTTTTCGGGGTATTTACAGATATGGACATGGACAGGCAGCTGGACATTATTGATTTGAACTCCCGCGCCCTTACAGCCATGTGCCATATGAGTATACCCTACATGACAAATGGCAGCCGGATATACAACATGGGCTCCATGTCCTCCTGGCAGCCGGTACCGTACATCAATGTATACGGCGCGTCCAAGGCCTATGTGTTGAGCTTTTCGCGGGCTCTGGGTGTTGAGCTGAAATCTGCCGGCATCCGGGTAATGGCCGTATGCCCCGGCTGGATAACCACGGAATTTTTTGACCACGCCATACATGACGACACCGTCAATTTCTTTAACCGCTATTACGGGCCGGAACAGGTGGTGGAGAAGGCACTGCACGATATGAAAAAGGGTAAGGGCGTCTGAGTTCTGGGCTTTCCGGAGCGGGTGCAGGTGCAGCTTGGAAAGCAGCTGCCGGCAAAGATGGTTATGAACACCTGGTGCAGGCAGCAGGGTAAATAGGGAAAGGATACTATTATGATACAGCCAAACGATGTTATGAAAGTGGAGAATGAGGACTGGGAAAGCTTTAAAAAAGGCGTCATGAACGATGAGCTTTTCTATAACGGCCCCGGCGACCTGCTGGACACCGCCGAAGGACGGGCAAAATTCTGCCGTCTGAACGAGAGCAGCGTTTTCAGAAAGCCGGACCCGGACTATCCGGACTCCAAGATATGGGTGTTCAATCTGCAGGGTCAGGGCATGGTGATAAAAAAACGCAGCCGTGTTGACCCGGCCATAATGGAGAACATCGAGTACGACGCCCAGGGCAGTGAACTGAGCAAATCATACGAACCCGCATAAGAACGGAAAACCAAACAGCATAACAACGCTGCCATAATAATATATCCCGCCGGATTATCCGGCGGGATATATTGACTATATGTGGAGATTTCTTTTATTTAATATTTCCGAACAGGCCTCTTACAATGGAGTTGGAGCCGGAACGCATTACGGAGCTGAGAGCATTGGTGGCGGCGCGCTTTGCCATGGTCTTGGCGCTGACCTGCTTGCCGCCCAAAACGGAGTTGATCAAATTTGTGCTCACTGAACGGGCCACTGATGATGCGGCATTGGTGGCGGCGCGTTCAACGGTCTTCTTGGTTTTGGCCGACTTTTTCTCCGCCTCTTTCTGCTGGGCAGCCTGCTCTTTTTGCTGCTGCTTTTCCTCAGCTGCCTCGTCCTTAAGGCGCTGTCTCTCGGCGGCGGCTTCATCCTTGAGCCGCTGTTTCTCCGCAGCGGACTCCTCTTCCTCCTGCTGGCGGCGCTGCTCAAGCTCCGCACTGGCCTTTACAAGCACCTCATAGGCTGACTCTCTGTCGACGCTCTCCCTGTATTTTATGTCAAACTCATCCGTCACTACAGCCGTCTGCACTGTTTTGTCGTCTGCGGGGCCCATAAGGCTCTGGGGCGGCAGGATATATGCCCGCTCAACCATGGTGGGTATGCCTCCCTCATCAAGGAAGCTCACCAGCGCCTCGCCAACGCCCAGCTCTGTCAACGCCTTCTCGGTGTCCAGCGCGGGATTTGCCCTGAACGCTCTGGCCGAGGCGCGGATAGCCTTCTGTTCATCCGGGGTATATGCGCGCAGAGCATGCTGCACCCTGTTGGAGAGCTGCGCCAGCACATCGTCTGGTATATCGGAAGGGCTCTGCGTAATGAAATATATGCCCACGCCCTTGGAGCGGATGAGCTTTACCACCTGTACTATCTTCTGCACCAGCGCTTTTGGTGCGTCGGTAAACAGCAAGTGCGCCTCATCGAAGAAGAATATCATCCTGGGCTTTTCCAGATCGCCCACCTCAGGCAGCTTCTCAAACAGCTCAGTCATCATCCAAAGCAGGAAGGTGGCATACACCGTGGGGCTCTGAATGAGCCGCTGGCTGCTGAGGATATTGATAAAGCCCCGGCCGTCAGCATCCGTGCGTATCCAGTCTCTAATGTCCAGCTGGGGTTCACCAAAGAACGGCTCTCCGCCCTCCTCCTCAAAGGCAAGCAGCGAGCGCTGTATGGCGCCTATGCTGGAGGTCGACACGTTGCCATACATGGTGGTAAACTCTGCGCGGTTATCTCCAACATACTGGAGCATCGCCCTGAGATCTTTCAGATCCAGCAGCAGAAGGCCGTGCTCATCCGCCACCTTGAAGACGATGTTCAGCACTCCCCCCTGAACCTCTGACAGATTCAGCAGTCTTGACAGCAGCGTGGGCCCCATCTCGGACACCGTCACCCTCACCGGATGCCCGGCCTGACCGAAGATATCCCAAAATCTGGTGGGATAGGACTTGAAGTTGAAACCCTCTATGCCAAAGCGCTCAACCCGCTGACGCATGTCGGCGCTGTCCGTCCCCGGACGGCACATGCCGGACAGGTCGCCTTTGACATCAGATAGGAACACCGGTACTCCCATATCGGAAAAAGATTCGGCCAGCACCTTCATAGTAATGGTTTTGCCGGTACCGGTAGCTCCGGCAATAAGGCCGTGGCGGTTTGCCATTGACGGCATGAGATACAAATTTTTATCGGACTGCGCAATCCAGATTTTTTTATCGGTATACATAAGCTGTCCCCCTGTTTAATTCTATACTTTTATAATATCACAGCTTTTTCCCGGGCACAATAAGAAAAAGAATTTTGGTTGTCGCCGGGGACAAACTATGATATCATGAAGAAAAAAGCGGAGGAGCAACATGATACTTTACTACTCCGGCACCGGCAACAGCCGCTATGCCGCCTCAATTATCGCCGCGCAGACCGGGGACACGCTGGTCTGCATGAACGACATTATGCGCGAGAGAATACTTGACCCCTATGTAGCCCGCTACGCCTTCCGTTCCGACAGCCCCTTCGTATTTGTCTGCCCAACCTACTGCTGGCGCATCCCCAGAGTGGTGGAGCAGTTTATCAGGGAAAGCCGTTTTGAGGGCTGCAGAGATGTCTATTTCTATCTGAGCTGCGGCAGCGGTACAGGCGCCGCTTCAAAACATGCGGAGGAGTTTTGCCGGGAGATGGAGCTGCGCTTTATGGGGCTGGGCTCAGTAAAAATGCCGGAAAACTATATCTCCATTTTCTCCGCTCCAAGCTATGACGAGGCCCAGGGTATAATTCGCGCCGCCGTATCCCAGATAGAGAGCACTGGGCGGCTTATAAACATGCGCAAGCCCATCACAGACCCCAACGAGGGAATCGGCATAATGGCCCTGCCCACAAAGTTCAACCCGCTTTTTTATAAATACTTCGTCAACGACAAGAAATTCCTCGTGAAGGACAACTGCACCGGCTGCGGAAACTGCGAAAAGCTCTGTCCTCTGGCCGACATTCACCTGGAGGACGGCCGCCCTGTCTGGGGCGGGAATTGTACCCAGTGTATGGCCTGTATCTCCATATGCCCGCAAAATGCCATAGAATACGGCAGGGCCACCGAAAAGAAACGCAGATACTATCTCTACGCCAACGGCCGACAGAAGAATTAATAAATTGTAAAATTTAAACTATAAAGATTTATTTTGCGCAAAAGT
>CAYFSB010000004.1:0-6919 GCA_964345655.1 uncultured Oscillospiraceae bacterium | reverse complement strand
GAAGAATTAATAAATTGTAAAATTTAAACTATAAAGATTTATTTTGCGCAAAAGTATGTTATTATGTTATCTTAATAATACTTAAGGAAGTTCGATTTTTTTCGGACTTCTTGCTTTAATTTTCTGTCCGTCGAATATTTCCCCGCATAAGAAAAGAAAGAGGGATAAATAATTTGAAAAAGAGAGTTGCCTCCGCCGTGGTGCTGTTGGCCATAGCGCTGAGTTGTGTGTTTCTGTCTTACGTGACAAGAGTTCTGTTTTTTGCCGCAGCAGGCATTCTATGTGCCTACGAGCTCAGCCACAATCTGGAGAAGATGGAGATATACTGCGCGGCCTGGGTAATGTATGTTTATATCGGCTTTCAGGCTGTTCTGGCCATATTCCACGCCGGCGCCGTGTTATACATCTCCTGCTTTGCAGGCGGCGTGTATCTGGCCATGTTCTCCGGCATTCTGCATAAAAAAGTCTCCGGCAGCGGCGCTTTGTACACTGTGGCGGGACTTGCCTATCCCGGCTTTCTGTTCGGTCTGCTGATGATGATAAGCGTCAGCGGGATCTGGCTTGAGACCTTTGCTCTGGGTTGCCTGTCTACCTGGGTATGTGACAGCTTTGCTCTCTTCGGCGGCACCCGCTTTGGCAAGCACAAGCTGGCTCCCCTTGTCAGCCC
Organism: uncultured Oscillospiraceae bacterium; assembly: GCA_964345655.1. GTDB lineage: Bacteria > Bacillota > Clostridia > Oscillospirales > Oscillospiraceae > Limivicinus. The sequence goes on along the minus strand of CAYFSB010000004.1, from coordinate 6,252 downwards.
CAACAAGACCATAGAGGGCTGTCTCTGCGGCGCTCTGTCATCTGTGGCGGCAGGTGCTCTTATCTATATAATCGGCATCTTTCCCGGAATCTCCATATGGATATGTATGATAACCGCTTTTGTGGCCTCCACCCTTGGTCAGATAGGCGACCTGGCGGAGTCTCTGATAAAGCGCATGATCGGCATAAAGGATTTCAGCAACCTTATACCCGGCCACGGTGGAATGTTCGACCGGGCCGACAGCCTGCTTTTCTCTATCCCCACCGCGTATCTCTGCCTGAATTTGGCGGGCATAGGAGTATGAAATACTATTGAGGAAAAAGTTGTTTTTAAGGAGCTATAATGGATAACCGCATAGAATCGGCAGCATGTGAGTTTTCCAAACGGGCTATGCTTATAATCAACCCGGTTTCAGGAAAAAAACTTGTCTTGCGCTGCATCCCCCAGATAATACGCATTTTAATGGAAGGCGGCTACATGGTCACAGTCATGATCACCGGTAAGCGAGGCGAGGCAACCAAATTCGCGCAAAAATACGGACAGGACTTTGACCTGGTCTGCTGTACCGGCGGCGACGGGACCTTAAACGAGACTCTCAGCGGACTTGCATCCGGCAATATCCACGTACCGCTTGGCTATATTCCCTGCGGCAGCACCAACGATTTTGCCGCCTCCCGCGCCCTCTCTACAGATCTTATCACTGCCGCCAAAAATATCTCCGCCGGCCGCCAGACCCGCTACGACATCGGCCGTTTTGAAGAGCGCTTTTTCTCTTATGTGGCGGCCTTCGGCGCTTTTTCATGGCTGTCCTATACCACCGATCAAAATCTCAAAAATGTTCTGGGCCATACGGCCTATATTCTTGACGGTATAAAAGACCTTTCAAAAATAAAGCCGCTGCACCTTAAAATCACGGCCGACGGAAGCGTACATGAGGATGATTATCTGTTTGGCGCAGTCTGTAATTCCACCGCTATTGCCGGTACCATTGAGCTTCCAAGATCGCTTGTGGACATGGCAGACGGCAAATTTGAGGTGCTGCTCATCAAAGTCCCAAAGACGCTTATGGATCTGGACGCCACTGTGCGCGGTGTTTTCAGCCAGGACTATTCCTGTCCTTTTATAGATTTCTTTCAGGCTGAGGATATTTTTGTGGAAAATCCGCCGGGTCTTGAGTGGTCTCTGGACGGCGAGTGCGCCGGATATTATGAGACGGTCCGCATAAGCCCTATGCAAAAATTTTTGACTCTGCAGGGATAAAATCATCTGCCCCGGCTTCTGAAACTGAAGCCGGGGTTTATTGTTTAAAAGCTTTTGTTTACAAGCGGGCAGCTTGATGTTATAATCCTCCCGTTGCTTTCGAGAGGTAAAATGATGACTAAAAAACAGCGCATTGTAAATATTGAATATGCCGCCGTCCAGGGCTTTTACTGGATGGGCTTCTGTGTCTCCTTCAGCTACGCCGCAGTCTTTCTGCAATATAACGGCTACTCCAACTCCGAGCTTGGCCTTGTAATGGCAATGGGCAACATTTTTGGCTTTATCCTGTCGCCCGCTTTGGCCGCACTGCTGGACAGGTCTCAGCGGATCGGTGTATTCCACTGCCTTTGGGTACTGTTGGGTATACAGGCCCTGCTGATTATTGTTTTCGTCCTTATACCGGGCAGGTCTTTTGTTTTGTCCCTGTGCTACTGTCTGTATATGGCCGGAACTATTGCTGTCAACCCGCTGAACACCCAATTGAGTTTTGAGCTGGAGCAGTACAGCGGTCATATAAATTATGGGGCCGCCCGCGGTACCGGGTCCATAGCGTTTGCACCAATGTCTGTACTCCTGGGACAGCTTGCGGCGCGCTATAGTCCGGAGCTTCTTCCGGCGGCAGGGCTGATGTGTACCGGAGCACAGGCCGGGCTGCTGTTGGCCCTGAATATTCAATTCGGTAAACGCTGCGCCAAGCTCTCTCCCTCCGCAGCCCAGTCCAACACCCACAGTTCCTCTCTTGTCACCTTTATCAGCGGCAACAAGCGCTTTTGCCTGCTGATGCTGGGTGTGGCTATGCTCTATTTTTCCCACAACCTGGTTAACAACTATATGATAAACGTGGTACGCAATGTGGGTGGCGACACCGCCTCCATGGGTAATCTAAACGCTTTTATGGCCATAATGGAGATCCACATGTTCCTCTATGACCGACTCACAAGAAAAGTCAGCTGTTCTGCCACTCTCCGCTTTGCGGCAGTTGTTTTTGCCGTTAAGGCGCTTGCCATTGCCTCCGCCTCAGGCATGACGGGGCTATACGCCGCGCATGTGCTCCAGGCCCTGTCCTTTGCCGTTATTACCCCGGCTCTTGTACGTTATGTAAACCTATATATAAACCATCGGGATTCCGCCAAGGGTCAGGCTATTGCCTACGCCATGACGACTCTGGGTTCGATTTTCTCCAGCAGTCTGGGCGGGTTGATGTTTGATTCCTTTAGTGTAGGAATGACACTTCTGATAGGTTCGGCAGTCTCAGTGCTGGGTGCCGCAGTCTGCATCGCTTTTACAGAGCGGGCAAAATAAATTACACAGAGAAATAATAAAGCTGCCGTTCCGGGCCTGTGGGCCTTGGAACGGCAGCTTTTATGCTGCTCACAGCAGTTTTTTCAGTCTTTCTGGGAGAATACCCATTCCCGCTGGATACCGTAGCTTATAAAGAACAGGCACGTATCCACGGCGAATTTAATAACAGTTGAGATTATGGGTGCGCTGTTTGAAAACAGATGATTAATAAGCGTCACAAGTCCGCCGGAGACCAGCATCTGTGGGATGCACAGGCAATAATAGCGCAGCATCGCACGTTTATATCTGCCCCGGTTTTCAAACACCACTGCATTGTTGGCATTGAAATTGGCAAAAGAAGAGCAGGCGCGGGCAATGGCGGCGACCGGCCGCGAGTTCCGCGTAATTGCCAAAGCTTTTCCCAAATATCTTCAAAACCAGATAAAAAACAGCCAGGTCAATAACTGTAGAGCCCGCAGAGCTCAGAAGAAATTTGAACATTATCTTGAAGATGCGCCAGGAGTCCTTTACCGCGTTATAGTGAGAGCATGAATTATTGTCCTCATACACGGTGGCGATAGGCTGCTCAATAAATTCTATGCCCATACGCTTCATCTGCAAGAGCATATTGGTCTCGTATTCAAAGCGCTCGCCCTCGATATTGCAAAAGCGTTTCAGATATTTTTGGGGTATGGCTCTGAGTCCTGTCTGTGTGTCGGAGAGCTTGATACCATAGCAGAGGCGGAAAAGTCTGGATGTGGTTTTGTTGCCTGCCACACTTCTGGCCGGGACACCGGGCTGGTCAAAATCGCGGCAGCCCATTATCACCTTGTCGCCATAATCCAGCATCAGATCTCCGCAGGCAATAATATCCTTCGCCAAATGCTGGCCGTCTCCGTCAATGGTGACGACGCCGGACAGCTCAGGAAGCTTATCCAGCACATATGTAAACGCCGTCTTCAGCGCCTTGCCTTTCCCTTTATTCACTTCATGGTGCAAAACCGTACACTCTGGATATTCCGCAGCTCTTTCAAACCAGCTCTGATGCTCCGCATCGCTGCCGTCATCCACAATTATAATATGCTTAAAGCCATTCTCGATCAGTCCGTCTACAACCGCCGCAAATTTTTTATCCGGATTCAATGAGGGCAGCACAATCGCCGCTGAATCCTGACATCTGAATTCTTCCGTCATTTTTGCCTCTGCGCCCCAGTCATTAATAGAATTAATACAGCTCCAATGTCACAGCCCTGATATCATTGCCGGTGTCTGTAACTATAACCTTCATGTTGTCGGTGTTCTTTACCTCGCCCTGGGCGGTAAGCGTGGTTGTCTCCGATGTAATATCGATAATATAATAACCGTCGCCTATATCTATAGCGTTGTTAAGCACAATTGAGTCCACGGTAAGCGATGCCGTGTGTGCCCAGAAAAGCCCGTCCTGCGCTTGCTTCATACGCTCATCCAGGTCACTGCCAAGCTTCATATAGGGCAGAAGTCTCTGATACCCGTAGGTCGGGTCGTAAATTCCGGAGATATAGGATTTATACCTCTCGGTAAAGTTATTGGCAAAGTCTTCAAGCCTTACCATCTGGCTGTCCGTCACATCTTTAATATACTGTGAATCGTCCTTGGTCTCATCTATGACGACCTCATTGCCGTCCTCGTCATACACTACCGGTTCCAACTCACCTATAACATTGTCAAACTCATATGTGACCTTTGTGGGCAGGTCTGGATAATCGTCATAGTAGTCCTCAAGGACATCATAGTGTATGCCCTCTTCGGTTATATATTCGCTTCCAAGCTTTACATCGTTCAGCTTCACCGTATAGGTGGCGGGCACTGTAATTTTCACGGAGGAATACAATCCGGTAAAGTCAAATTCTTCCTTGTACACGACCCAGGGGAGCAGGCCATACTTTACCTCTCCGGCCTTTGACTCGTCCTGCATTATCGTAACCTTGCCGAACACACTCTTTCCGCAGCGGAGGTTGTAGCTTATGGTCATATCATCATCACTGCTGCCGGACTGGCGCACATAATTAATGCCGTCCTTGAGCATGCTTTTAATTATCTCTGCACACTCTTCATCGGTCTGAACCTCATGAGGCATTGAGGAAATTGTGGCAGAAATATCATCATTCCACAGATTTTCGCTGAGAGAGGCCACATATTCGTCCATGGTTTTAGCAGGTCTGGAATTTTCATACTCCTCGGCATAGGCCCATATCTTTGTCAGGGCAAACATGATTGCACAGGCCAGAATCAGAACATATGCCGAAAGGCATATGGCATATATTCTGGAGCCGCGCTTTTTCTTTTTTTCCATATTACGACCTCACAATTACTTAAAAAGGAAGGCATTGGGCAGTGGGCGGCACTCCGCATTCTGGGCGGAGCAGCTGTTCACATACTTTCCGTTATAATACATTACCGTTGAAGAGCCGCCATCCATATTGCAGGCATTTACCGCACCATGATCCAGCATGATATCCACAAGATCCTGATATGTAGCGCCGATACTGTGCACCTGACGCCCATCAATTACGAGCATAAGAACAGCACCGTCCGCCCGCTGGCCTATAGCCGTGCGGGGATTGACACCGCTGGAAAGATAGGACGGGTCTACAGCCTCGCCGTTTATGATCAGGATAGGTCCAAAGCTGACGCCGTCTCTTATGTTCACGTTCTGCACATCCTCTATACTGTAATAGCCAACATGAAGGATGCCGTTTTCATCAAAGCCCGCAAAGCTGTCCCCGCCATAGCCCTCGTTATAGCATACGCCGCCGATAATTGTAAGCCCGTCTGGCAGGCCACCCAGGCCGGCGCCGCTCTCATCCACAAAACCACCGGCGTTTATTCCACCAATGGCCCCGTATTTCTCGCACATCTGTTCCAGGGTGAGACCAACTCCGCCATAGCCTTCCGGCATACCTACGAACACCCGCTTGGGGTCCAATACGGTTATCATGTATCCGGCGTAGCCGTTGCCCTTGATATCTTCAAAAATGATTCCGTCCCCATCCTCATCCAGAGTATTATACTGGGAGACAGCCGCGCTCTCGTCTCCCTCTTCAGACTCCGTATTCTGAGAAGAAATATTAATCAGTGACGAGTCGAATTCCGTATCTATCTTCTCGTTTTTCTTGGCCTTTATTTCCGCTACCTCTTCTTCTGAAAGAAAAATGTTAGGAATAAACTTGAAGCGTCTTGTCTCAAGCATGGTCATCACAAAAGTCTCGCACAATGCCGGCGAAGGACCTTTTACGACCACATATTCAAGAGCCAGACCGCCAACTCCTATCATTATACCTGTGGCAAGAAAAAAACCAAAAATCCTGTCGATTACACTGATTATTTTTTTCCTGCGGCGGTTCTTTTTGCGGCAAATCTTCTCCGCATCCAGGGTCTCTGGGGAAAGTTCATTTATTTTTTCTGTTGTTTTCACATTAGCACCTTCGCAATAGTTTGTCGCACGGCATAAAAATAGCCGTAATGTCTTAGCATACTGAGGTATTTTAACATAAGCGCCAATCCATGACAAGGAATATTTAGATTTATTAATATTTGAGTAAAAAATTGCTTATAAATAGAACAAAAAAGCCATGGTATCATAAGACACCATGGCTTTTCGATCAAAAATTACTCGTTGATGCCGATAACAACGCCGGAACAAACAGTACGGCCGCCTTCACGAATAGCGAA
>CAYFSB010000003.1:0-23497 GCA_964345655.1 uncultured Oscillospiraceae bacterium | reverse complement strand
GAGGCATTGTCTCCCCGGTAAGAAGTGAGGCATCTACAGAGGTCATGCCGTCAGTCACGATCCCGTCAAGCGGGATCCTCTCGCCCGGTGCGACAACTATGTGCTCACCTACCGCCACATCCTGCGGTCTCATGGATATAACGCCGCCCTGCCGCACCACATTAACATTGTCAAAATCCACGTTCATCAGCTCTGCGGCCGCCTGGCGGCTCTTGCCTGAGACATAGGCCACCAAAAGTTCGCAAACCCTGTATAGCACCATTATCGCAGCGCCCTCCGGATATTTGCCGATGCAGAAAGCGGCAATTGACGCTGCCGTCATTATCAGGTCCTCTTCCAGAATATCGCCGCCAAGTGCTCTCTCTGCGGCGTGCTTTACAGCACCCGCTGCCGCTATAAGCCAGGGCAGCGCAAAGGCGGCCAGCCTGTACCAGCCCTCAAGCGGGAGAAACAGCGCTACACCCAGCAGTACAGCCGCCGCTGAAACGGCCACCGCCGCACCCGCCGAAAACTGGTGCACATATATCTTTTTGCTGACCTGTTTGTTTACCGCCGCTCCATAGCGCGCACTGCTCTTTGAGTTAAACTGGTTTACGTGTTTGCTTTTCGGCGGTGGGGAATGCTTGCCCATTTTGGTCACTCCATTATTATCTTTATTATTTCAGACAGTGAATGCGGCGCGGAAAACGCCGCTGGCATACACTCGCCCTTATATGAAACTTTTTCATAGCTTATCTTCTGAATGATATACCGGTGCGCCGCCTTTGTCAAGCAAACAGCTTTCCGCAGGCTCGGCCGGGCAGCACTTTACACAGGTCTATTTTAAATCTGACCCGCATTTTAATGCGTGGAAAACGATCTTTCGCAAAAATAAATCATCAGCTTTTCCCGCTTGACTGCGTTCGCCGCAATTATAATGCCCGTATATTTCCGAGGTTTTTTTCTTGAGTTTTGTACATTATATAATTCACAGCATTGTTTTTTCAAGTGCTGGATAGGGATACAAAAATTGCATATTTTTTTCTGAATATCTTATTGCGATTCGCAAAAGATAAGCACGGGCAAAAACCCAAAATGATTGAGAAGGAGATGTAAACCATGTCTACTAAATCCAGTAATAATCTTGTGAACCCCACTGCTCGTGACGCAATGGACAAGTTCAAGATGGAAGCCGCTTCTGAGGTTGGTGTCAACCTGAAGAACGGTTACAACGGCGACCTTACCAGCCGTCAGGCAGGTTCCGTCGGCGGCCAGATGGTCAAAAAGATGATCCAGGCCTACGAGAACGGAATGAAGTAAGCCTTTAGCGAAACCTATAAAAGCAGCGGGAAAGCATTTGCTTTCCCGCTGCTTGCTGTTTAGTCCTTATATTCAAACATCAGATCATACATGCTGACGGTGTCGCCGTCTTTGACGCCCATCTTTTCCATACGTTCATAGACGCCCGCCTCTCTGAGAACCCTGTCAAAATACATGCGGCTCTCATAGTCGGAGAAGTTGACTGTAGCCACAAGACGCTGCAGCCAGGGGCCTTCAACGACCCAGATATCGTCAAAGTTCTGAATCGTCAGCTCTTCGGAGCTGTCAATAACAGGTTCAGGCGGCACATAATCCGCCTCATAGCTTATAACCGGCGGCAGCTCCGACAGCCTTCTTGCACAGGCCTTTACAAGCTCTCTCGTACCCTCATGGGTTGCGGCGCTCATCTCAAAAAAGCTATAGCCAAGAGCCTCCACATGGGCTTTGAGCCTTTCAATATTGTCTGTATCCGGAGAGACAAGGTCGACCTTGTTTGCCGCCACTATCTGCGGCCGCTTGGCCAGCTCAGGGCTATACTCTTTCAGCTCCGCATTTATGGCGTTGAAATCCTCAACAGGGTCTCTGCCCTCGCTTCCGGAGACATCCACAAGATGCACAAGCAGACGGCAGCGGTCAATATGGCGCAGAAAATCATGGCCAAGTCCCGCACCCTCTGAGGCGCCCTCAATTATACCGGGAATATCCGCCATTACGAATGATACGCCCTCATCCACATAGACAACGCCCAACTTGGGAAACAAGGCTGTAAAATGATAGTTTGCTATTTTGGGATGCGCCTTGCTGACTACCGACAGCAGCGTGGATTTGCCAACGTTTGGAAATCCAACAAGGCCCACATCTGCCAGCAGCTTAAGCTCAAGAGTCACATCATGACTCTCACCGGGCAGTCCGGGCTTTGCAAAGCGCGGCACCTGCCTTGTAGGAGTGGCAAAGTGCATGTTCCCCCAGCCGCCGCGGCCGCCTTTTGCTGCCACCCAGTCTTCTCCGGTTGACATATCGTGCATTATGGCTCCGCTTTCCGTGTCGCGTACAATAGTCCCCCGCGGCACCTTTATATACAGCGTCTCACCATCTTTGCCGTAGCAGCGCTTGCCCTGCCCGTTTGCGCCGGGGCCAGCGGAATACTTGCGCTTATACCTGAAGTCCATAAGAGTAGACATGTTGTCGTCCACTACGAAAATTATACTGCCGCCGCGGCCGCCGTCGCCGCCGTCCGGCCCTCCGGCCGCCACATATTTTTCTCTGTGGAAAGCCACTGCCCCGTCTCCGCCTTTACCGGCATTAATGCTTATACGCGCTTTGTCCACAAATGCAGATGCCATATGCGCCCTCCTCTCCGCCGCTTTGCGGCAGTCCTGTGCACAGAATAAAAAAGGCCGGACGCTTGTCCGGCCTTTGATGGTCATTTACTGAGCGATTTCTTCGTAAACAGAGACCTTTTTGCGGTCCTTGCCCATGCGCTCGAACTTCACATTGCCGTCCACAAGAGCGAACAGAGTGTCGTCCTTCCCCTTACCCACATTGGTGCCGGGATGGATTTTAGTTCCGCGCTGTCTGACAAGGATGTTGCCGGCCAGGACATACTGCCCGTCGGCTCTTTTGGTGCCAAGACGCTTAGACTCACTGTCGCGGCCGTTCTTGGTTGAACCCATACCTTTTTTATGTGCCATTTAGGTTACACCTCCATTAGTCATAATCAGTTGCGGAAAAATTATGCGTTGATAGCCTCTATCTGAAGCTTTGTATAGGGCTGTCTATGGCCCTGAGTCCTGCGGTAGCCTTTTTTGGGCTTCATCTTGTAGACGCGGACCTTTGTGCCCTTGCCGTTTTTAACCACATTCGCGGTGACGGTTGCGCCTTCTATGGCAGGTGCGCCAAAAACTGCGGTCTCTCCGTCCACAACAGCCAGAACCTGGTCAAACTTGACAGATTCGCCTGCCGCTACATCCAGCTTCTCAACATAGATAACGTCTCCCTCGGCAACGCGGTACTGCTTGCCGCCGGTTACGATGATAGCATGCTTCATATTCATTTCCTCCCTCTTTACAGGTCTCGCTCTTGGGGCGGAGGGCATACCTCGGCTTAATTACCCCTTCAATGCGGCTTTATCAGGATACCACGCCTAAGCAACAATGTCAACAATTATTATCTGTTTTTTTCTACCTTTTGCATAAAAATCGGACCTTATCCCACCGCTTCAATGCTGTCGTCTACCAGAGTCAGGCTGCCGTCAATTCCGCTTTGGGATATCAGCAGCCGGTGGGTCTCGCCGTCGCCGGTATTATAGCTGAGCATCAGCTTGGGCATCCCTTCGGGAATAAGCGTAACCACCTGAATGGCACTGTCGCTGAGATAGCTGCAATGCCAGAGCTGGGCTGTCTCAAAAAATCTATCAGTATAGTCCACGGCAGAAAGCTTTACGTCATATACGGTCCCGTCGGCAATAAGGCATACTTCTTCCCCGCCTTCGTCGACTATTACCTTATCCGTTATCTGCTGGGTACCATTCTCCACGTCGCTGAGGGCTTTTATGCTGAACTCACCCTCGCCGCTGCGCTGACTGGGCAGCCACTTATCATCAATAACGCCCTTAAGGTCGGCATATGGTATTGTAAATTCGATAATCCCTGCGGCGTATGAGCTGAGTTCATACAGATCCGAGAAAATCGCAAGACCCTCATTGTTGAAATACCAGGAGCCTTCACGCAGCAGCGCGCCAAAGGCCGCACTGTACTGTTCCGTCGGCACAATACCAGCATCTATCTTCTGAGATAGTTCCTGGTCGCTCTCGGCTTTATCTACCATATATTTAACTGCGAAAGCGGTAAACGCGTCAAAATCGGTTGAAAGCTGGTCGAGGCTGATTTTTTCACCTGTCTCCGTGTTGAAAACGTAGCCTGTATCGCCGTAATTTCCGTGGGCTCCGCCCGTATAGGTGTAGTCATTATACACCAGCGACAGTACCTTATCGTCAGCTCTGGCCACAGTCACGCTGCGGGAGCTTGCATATTCGAGGCTCACATCCTCCGCGCCTGTGCTCACAACATAGCCGTAGTTATCCTGGGCTAGCTCCAGCATCATGCTGTAGCCCATAGATGTGCCTACACCGTAGTCGTTGCCTGTATAATATGTTTCGTCCAGCAGCGCGATATAATCGTTTATGGCTGCCGCAGCCACATCGCGCCCCTCAATATAGACGCTCGGCGTCTCACAGGCAAAGGTCAGTATAAGCTCGGTACCGGCAGCAGGGTCAAAGTCCTGCGTGGTTTTCCCACTGATGTTTACTATCACCTGGTTTGAAAGCGGCTCCGCCGTCACCTCAGGAGCAACAGTCACCTCAGGAGTAGCCGCCGCTTCCGTCTCGGCGCTCTCCTCCGCGCTCACATCCGGCAAAGGCGGCAGTTCTACGCTTTTGAGGTTGTCCAGCTCTTCACATGCGCACATTGAAAACGCCAATGTGAGCGCAAGAAAAATCGCAAGTATTTTTTTCATCATTTTCATCCTTTCACATGTCCTGTATCAAAGACAAATCCACCAATTTAAATCAGCATATCATCGGGTATTTTCTTTGCCATGGCGGAGTTGGTATACCGCCTGTCTTCGGTTATTTCCCTCAGTATTTTGATATCCGGCGGGAAATATACGGCCTGTCCCTCATCCTCAAGCTCTATCTCCATAACCGCCCTGTCACTCCAAAACGGGTATACATCAATCTCAAACAGCTGTTCCTTGTATTCAAGACAACAGCGAGTCTTGTATATGACGCTGCGCTCAGGGTCAGCGGTTTTCAGAAACTCCAGATACTCCACCTCCGATATCTCGCTCTCATCCTCTATCCGGCGCATGTCGGATATGTGTGTCTTCCGCGTGTGAGTGTACACATAGTCACCATGGCTGCCGCGCTTTCTGACTCTGTCTGAACGTCCGGACTCAGTCCGCTTCAGATAGGTCTGCTCTATGGACGATATATCGGTACAGCGTTCCAGAACGTCTTTTTTCGGATATTCGATGAGGAATTTTCTCTCTATCTCGTAATTGTCGTCACACATTATTCTGCGCCGGCTCCTTTCAGACTTAGGATATAGTTCATATAGTCTGAGGCCAGTCCAAGGATCCTGGCCATCAGCATATCCGCCTCATCCTCCGCTCCCCGGCTTATTGCGGCGGCAAGGTCGTCATACAGGGGCAGGCATTTTTTCAGCTCATTCATATTCTCATAATGTGCGCGGATAAGATTCCTTATCAGTTTTTCAAAGCTGTGAAACACCAGTGCATAGGCCGAATTCCCCGACAGCTGGGCAACACCGTAGTGGAAATCATACAGCGCGTCGGCAAGCTCCGTCTGGGCTGCAGAATAGATGCGCTCAGTCAATTCAAACAGTCTCTCTCTTGCAGCGGAATTGATCCTCCGGCAGGCAAGCCGGACGCACTCCCGCTCAATAAGAATTCTCATTTCCATCATATCCCTGAATATATCCGTATCCATCAGGGCCGAGTCATAGCTCATTATGGCCGACAGCGTCTCCGGCGTGGCCGTTTCCATGAATTCCGCCACGTATGTCCCCTTGCGCGGAGTAACCCTGAGGAAACCCATACGCTCAAGGTCCAGAACCCCCTGATTGACCGAGCCCCGGCTGAGTCCAAGCTCCGCAGCCAGCTCTCTCTCCGGCGGCAGCCTGTCTCCCGGCTTGAGCTCACCTGACAATATTCTTGACTGCATCACTTCAATGAAATGATTTTTCAGCGTCCTGACGCCCGCTTCTCCTGTTGCCATATCCTCTCTCCATACCGCTGTTTGACGATTGAGTATATATTAAATATGTGAAAAAATCAAGTTGACAATAAAAATATGACCACTGTAGTGGTTTTTTGCCATTCTTGCACAAAATAGCTGCAAATAATTTGTTATCCGATTCACAATCGTATATTGAAACACCCCTTGATCAGGTGTAAAATGAATCTGTGGTATAGCCACAGTGGTTTTGCTGAATTTTTTTGTAAAGGAGAACAGCTTATGCCAAAATATGATGTTGTCGTTGTGGGCGCAGGAAACGGCGGGCTTTCTGCCGCCGCCTATCTGGCAAAAGCGGGTAAAAAGGTACTGGTTCTGGAAAAGCACAATCTCCCAGGCGGCTGTGCCACCAGCTTCAGGCGAGGTGATTTTGAGTTTGAGGCAACCCTTCACGAGCTGTGCCAAATGGGCACAGCCGAGGATCCCGGTGCGGTTCGCAAGCTTTTGGACGGCTATGGTCTGAATGTGGATTGGGTGCCTGTTGAGGAGTGCTTCACCTCAATTAACACCGACAAGGAAAACGGATTTCACGTGTTTATGCCTGTAGGTGTGCAGGAATTTATAGACGCCATGGAAGAGGCCGTCCCCGGCTCAAGAGAGTCCATGACCACCGTTATGGAGCTTGGCCGGATGGTGGGCGACGGAGTAGACTGGCTGGCCGAGAGAGGCAACGAACCAAACGCTCTGCAAAAAATAGAGATGCTGATAAAATGGCACGACCTTATGAAGACCGTCCCCATAACCACCGACGAAATGCTCAGACGCATAGGCGTTCCCGATAAAGCCAGAGAGATCTTTGAGTCCTATTGGGACTATGTGAGCGTGGACTCCACAAAAATGAGCTTTGCGATATACACATTTATGACCTATGCGTATTTGACGAAGAAGCCCTGGATATCCAGATATCGCAGCCATGAAATCGGTCTGGCTTACGACCAGCGCATACGTGAAATGGGCGGAGATATCTGGTATAACTGCGAGGTTGCCAAAATTGATGTAAAGGACGGCGCGGTTCACGGTGTGGAGCTGTGCAGCGGTGAATATATTCCCTGCCAGCGCGTCATATCAAACCTTATGCCCAACGTGGTCTTTGACCGGATGGTGGAGCCCTCTCAGGTGCCGGAGCGCGACAGACGGCTTATGAACGCCAGAACTCTTGCTCAGGCCGCCTTTACCGTCTATCTTGGGCTGGATGCCTCAGTGGAGGAACTGGGCCTCAAGGGCTACGACACCTTTGTGCGCAGCACGGGCAACACTCTTGAACAGTATAACAACGCCGGCTCACTTGACACCCATGTGGATTACTGTGTCACAATACTCAACAACGTCATTCCTGACGCTTCCAGGCCCGGCAGCTGTTTTCTTCAGTTCAGTAAGTTTTACACTGAGGATGTGTTCAAGGACGTGACTGAGGAGAGCTACTTCAAGCTTAAGGACAAGATAGCCATGGACACCGTCATCCACTACGAAAAGCTCTCCGGCATTGATGTACGCAGCCATATCGAGGAGATAGTCGTGGCAGCTCCGGAGACATGGGCCAGATATCTGGGCACTCCGCGCGGCGATGTATACGGCTACGAGCCCCGTACCTGGGACGGTATGTTCCCCCGCGTACAATCCGGACACGAACTCGATTACACAATAAAAGGTCTGCGTTTTGTCGGCGGCCACGGCACACAGATGGACGGCTACAGCCAGGCCTATATGTCCGGTGCCGAGCAGGCCAGATACACTCTACTTGATATGAAGGAGGGCAAATAAATGAAGTACAACTATGATAAAACAGCCCTGAAGGGCCTGAGCATCAGTCCTTTTCTCGGCCAGGTCAAGCTGCGCAACCAGATGATTGACTCGGCCTCCGACGAGGCTCCTGTGTCTGTCTTCAATGCGAACAGACTGGCAAAACTGCTCCACCCGGCAGTACAGCATGTGAAAATCAACGGCGTTGTCGACCACGGCGGCGCAAAGAGCTATACATTGACGCCTGACAGAGACAAGGGCACGGAGAAAATGGCATACTTCAGGGCAAGTCAGTATGTGAGCGTGGCCTTGAACATTGACGGCGCGTCGGTAAACAAGCCTTACACCATAAGATCAAATCCCAAAGACGCACTGGGCAGCGATAACAGTTGCTATATCCTCACCATAAAGCAGACAAACCCCGCCTATGCCTCAAAATACATTCTCGAAAACTGGCATGAGGGAGACAGTGTAGACATAAGCGGCCCTCTGGGCGACTTCTACTATCAGCAGCTGCGCGACGCGAAGCACGTTATTGCAATTGCCGGCGGCAGCGGCATTACCCCGTTTTACTCAATGGCGGCCGCTGTGGTGGACGGCATTGAAGATTTTGAGCTGACAATTCTCTACGGGAGCCGCAAAGCCGACGGGATCCTTCTTAGGGATGAGATCGAGGCTCTGGCGCAGAAGAGCGGCGGCCGCGTAAAAGTGGTGCACGTGCTCGCAGACGAGGAGCGCGAGGGTTATGAGCACGGCTTTATAACGGCGGAGCTGATAAAGAAATACGCCCCCGATGGGGACTATTCCGTATTTATGTGCGGCCCCAAGGCCATGTATGACTATGAAGACGGTCAGATGGCAAAGCTGGGCCTTCCGAAACGCCGCGTCAGAAAAGAGATGTCCGGCGATTATATGGGTGCGGAGAAAAACGCCGATTACCCAAGTTCTGCGGCAGGCAAAAGCTTTATGCTCACCGTCGACATCCGCGGGGAAAAGCAAACCGTACCCTGCAAGGCCGGCGAACCTCTGCTCTGGGCCATGGAGCGCGCCGGTATCGCGGCCCCCTCACATTGCCGCAGCGGAGAATGCGGCTGGTGCCACTCCAAACTCGTGTCGGGTGAATACTACTGCCCCAAGGACGCCGACGGACGCAGGCTTGCCGATGCCAAATTCAACTGGATTCATCCCTGCTGTACCTTCCCTCTCAGTGATATAGAAATATGCGTTTTCCCGACAAATACTTAAAAAATTCTAAACATTGTTAAGCAAGTGTCAGATTGCATATGAGACACATTTATGTTATAGTGAATGTGTCTCAAAATAAATATTAATGAGGTGGACCGATTTGGCGAAAAGACCGAATATCCTGAAGCTTGCAACGAAGATAAGTCTTGAGGGTCTTACCTACACCGGTGTTACATATAACGACCCGGAGTATAAGATTCTTGAGCCCATTGTAACTGATGATATGTGCGCCGTTATGATGCACATGCGTATGGAATCCCCCCGCACAGTTGAAGACATAGCCGCCCGCTGCAAAAACAGCCGAGAATTCACTCAGAAGCAGCTGGACAAGCTGGTGGACTGCGGCGTTATCCGTATGCGCGATTTAGGCGGGAAGACCGGCTACTATTATCCCATATGGGTCCCCGGCATAATGGAAGGCGTACTGAGCAACAACGAGCAGTGTGAGAAGTACCCTGTTCTGGGTGAATGCTTTGAGGAGTACACCCGCCGCCGCATTGAGGTTTTGGCCCCCTTCCTTGGCCGCGGCATGTCCTTTATGCGCGTCATGCCCGTCATGAGCGCTATTGAGAACATTTCAAAAACCGCCTCCTACGATGAATTGTCCACGCTCATTGAAAATGCCCGCGCCATTTCTGTGGGTCCCTGCTCCTGCCGCCGTTCCCGCCGTCTCATGGGCGAGGGCTGCGGGCATCTGGAAGATGATATGTGCATGTACCTCAACGATAATGCCATAAACTACTCCAAGACCGGCGAACATCGGCTTGTGACCAAAGAAGAGGCATATGAGATACTCAAGCGTGCCGAGGATAACGGTCTTGTCCACGAGATAAACCAGGCCCCCGGCTTTGAAGACGCCTCTGCCATCTGCAACTGCTGCGGCTGTTCCTGCTTCTCCCTGCGTATTGCCGAGATGTTCCGCAAGCCGGACGGCATGCGCTCCAACTTTAAGGCTGTTGTGGATAAGGACAATTGTGTGGCCTGCGGCCAGTGTGTTGAGAACTGCCAGACCAATGCCCTTAAGCTGGGCCAGAAGCTCTGCGAGATAAAGCCTGTGGAAATTTCCGATCCCAACCTGCCTGCAAAGACCAGTGTTCTGAACAAGAAGACCTATAACATGGACTTCCGCACCAGCCGCAGCGATGTGGTCGACACCGGAACGGCCCCCTGCAAGAGCGCCTGCCCGGCCCACATTCCCGTGCAGGGCTACATAAAGCTGGCCTCTCAGGGCAGATACACCGAGGCGCTTGAGCTGATAAAGAAGGAAAACCCCTTCCCTGCTGTCTGCGGACGCATATGCAACAAGGCCTGTGAGGACGCATGCACCCGCGGCGGCATAGACGACCCCATAGCCATAGACGACATCAAGAAATTCATAGCGGAAAAGGACATGAGCGCCGACACCCGCTTTGTGCCGAAGATGCTCAACCAGACCGGAAAGCCATATCCCGAGAAGATTGCCGTCATCGGCGCCGGCCCTGCCGGTATGAGCTGTGCCTACTATCTGGCTGTAAAAGGCTATCCTGTCACAGTGTTTGAGAAGGAAAAGATGCTGGGCGGCATGCTCACCATGGGCATTCCCAACTTCAGGCTGGACAAAGCCGTTGTAAACGCCGAGATAGACGTTCTGCGTGAGCTGGGCGTTGAGTTTAAGACCGGTGTTGAGGTCGGCAAAGATGTCACCCTGCCCCAGCTCCGTGAAGAGGGTTATAAAGCCTTCTATCTGGGCATCGGCGCTTCAAAGGGTTCTCCTGTAGTCTTCACCGGTATAGACTTCCTGCGGGCTGTGAATCTTGGCGACAAAGTCAAGATCGGCAACTCCGTGGCGGTGATTGGCGGCGGCAATGTGGCAATTGATGTGGCCCGCACCGCTTTGCGTCTGGGTGCAGAAAATGTGACGATAGTATACCGCCGCAGCCGGGATGAGATGCCCGCAGCCGACGACGAGATACTTGAGGCCGAGGAAGAGGGCGTAAAGTTCAGGTTCCTTGCGGCTCCTGTTGAGATCAGCGGGAAAAACAAGGCAAAGAAACTGAAGCTTGAGCTTATGGAACTGGGCGAGGCCGATGAAAAGGGCCGCCGCAAGCCTGTCGGCACCGGCAAATTTGAGACTATGGACGTGAGCGCCGTTATCTCCGCCATAGGCCAGCGCATAGATATGAGTGGCCTTGAAGTGGGCAGCGGCATGCAGTTTAATAAGAACGGTACCCTTATCGCAAATGCAGTCACCTATCAGACCGGAGAGCCCGATGTGTTTGCCGGCGGCGACGTGGTCACTGGCCCCAAGTTTGCCATTGATGCCATTGCAGCCGGTAAAGAGGGCGCTGTCTCTATACACCGTTTTGTTCACAAGGGGCAGACTCTGACCCTTGGCCGAGACAACCGGGACTACAAAGCGCTGGACAAAAACAATGTGGCCATAGCTCTGGACTGCTTTGACACCGCTCCCAGGCAGAAAGCCGCCGCCGGCCCCGCCGATGAGGCAAAGAAGACCTTTAAGGATCTGCGCGGCGTCCTCACTGAGGAGCAGATGAAGAAAGAGACCGAGCGCTGCCTTGGCTGCGGTGCGGTTGTTGTGGATGAATACATGTGCATCGGCTGCGGCATCTGCACTACCAAGTGCAAGTTTGACGCCATTCATCTTGAGAAGGTCAGCGATTACTGCGAGGGCAGCTATTTCAACACTCTCGCCAAGGTAGCAGGCAATGTTCCTTCCACCGTTGGAAGCATTGTTGCCAAGAAGATCAGCTTCAAGAAGTGAGCACGGTGAGCGTATATGCATGAAATCGGCATTGTAAGAAGCATGTGCAAGACAGTTCTGG
This sequence comes from uncultured Oscillospiraceae bacterium, assembly GCA_964345655.1. Classification (GTDB taxonomy): domain Bacteria; phylum Bacillota; class Clostridia; order Oscillospirales; family Oscillospiraceae; genus Limivicinus. The sequence goes on along the minus strand of CAYFSB010000003.1, from coordinate 11,578 downwards.
ACTACGCCAGGGAGAACAAAGTACAGAGTATAAGCGAGATAGTCTGTGAAATAGGCGAGCTGTCGCTGGTAATTCCGGAGTACGTTGAACAATTGTACCCGGTTGTTGTTGACGACACCGAGCTTAAGGACACAAAGCTTATAATTGAAGTGGTCCCCGGCCTTGCCGAATGTGATGACTGCGATGAGATATTCAATGTGGTTGAGAACAAAGGCTATTGTCCAAACTGCGGCAGCTTTGACAAGACTGTCCTCTCCGGCACAGACTTCAACATTAAAGAGATCCACGTCCCGGAAAACAAAGAATAATGAAAAAGGAAGCGGGCTGCCGCTTCCTTTTTTATCCATTTTGTTCCGCCATTTTAAATTCAGACTTGATTGCCATAAATTATTTTTAATTCGATAGGGAAAGTCTCAATATAAAAAACACCGGTTGGTCTTATCCAACCGGTGTGTTCTATACATCTTACAGTTTACTTTGTCATAAGCTCTATTATGGTTTTGTCCGTCTCACGCATACCGTCGCGGCCAAGCACGCTTATATTGCGAATAGTATTTTCAACACCTTTGAGCACGATCCCGTCTCCGCCGTAGAACTGCTGGCCGGCGTCGTACATCTCCATGGCCAAAAGTCCGCAGTCCACAGCTACGGCGATCTTGGCCGCGCAGCTGTGCTTGGCCCCGTCGCACACCATGCCGGAGGATATGGCCAGAGCGTTCACAATAGTATGAGAGATGTTGTCCAGATCTCCGCCCCGCAGGTATGAAATAGCCGCTCCGGCGCTGGCCCCGGCGCTGACTGCACCGCAGTATGCCGAGAGCCTTCCTATACCTTCCTTGAGATGTACCGCTGTGAGATTTGAAATGACAAGTGCCCTGTACAGCTTGTCCTCGCCGCAGCCCAGCTCCAGAGAATACTCCACCACAGGCACACTCACTGTTATACCCTGATTGCCGCTGCCGGAGTTGATCACCACAGGCAGATCACAGCCGCTCATTCTCGCATCGGAGGCAGCTGCCGCCTTGGCTCTGGCCATGGTGTGCACATCGCCGCCCTGGCTCATGAGGACTTTTCCTATATTGGCGCCGTAGTCGCCCTCCAGGCCCTCCTGGGCGATGGAACAATTGTACTGGATCTGCCGGTCAAGCAGCTCCTTCACGTCCGCGATGTCCACTGAAAGCGCAAAATCATATATATCTGCCACACTGAGCGCGCCATAATCCAGCCCGCTTTCCGCCGCAGGATTTACCGGCTCTTCTTCAAACAGCACTTTCCCGTTCTTTTCTATAAGCGCAAGACCGGTGTGGTGATTGATAATGCGCGCTTTGGCATAGTCCTCCCCGGAGAAAACCTTTACGCTCACATCCAGCACAATATCAGATTTCGCGGGGCAGACACTTATCGGCGTATTTTTGAGGAAACTGTCAAGCCGCAGCTTATCCTCACAAGATACATTTGAAATTACCTCAAGTCCCAGAGAATCATCTCCGGCGACTATGCCCACCGCGGCTGCAGCTTCTACTCCCCTGCGGCCGTCCGTATTCGGAACAATTACGCTCTTAACATTTTTTATTATATTCCCGCTGGCTTCTATCTCAACCTTGTCCGGAAAACAACCCAGGGTCTTTCGTGCTATCGCCGCACAGTATGCCACAGCTATAGGCTCAGTACAGCCCATGGCCGGGATCAGCTCATGTTCGAGTATTTGAAGATACGTCCGATATGTCTGACTGTTTCTGTCCATAGTGTTCCCTCCTTTTCTTGATTATCTCCGTAGGCCTTTAGGCTTTTACTTATTTTAGCATGAGTATATGTTCATTTTTAACAAAAATATATACTTTGTTTTGCTTTTAACATGCTCATTTTTGCATTTTTTTGCCCAACATAATATTTACCATCTGCTTGTCATAGGATGTACCAAAAGGAGTGATGAGCTTGATTGACATACGGAAATTTATACAAAAGCACAACAGGTTTATATCCGCCCTTGGGCTGGTTCTTGTTATTGTGCTGATATTCTGGACTGTAAACAATCCCGCCATTGTGGGTGCTTCCGCGACAGAACGCCAGCTTCCGGTATACTGCGTGCAGCGGGACGATAAAGTGGTTGCGCTGTCCTTCGACGCCGCATGGGGCAACGAGGACACTCAGCAGCTGATAGACATACTGAACAAATACAAGATAAACACGACATTTTTTGTTGTTGGCGACTGGGTCGATAAATACCCTGAATCTGTCAAAGCTCTGGCTGAGGCCGTAAATGAGGTTATGAACCACTCCTCACATCACGCGCATTTTTCAAAACTTTCTGAAGACGAGATCGTGGCGGATGTCACAGCCTGCAATGAAAAAATTGCCGCAATAACCGGTACCACTCCGACGCTTTTCCGCTGCCCTTACGGAGAGTATGACGACCATGTGATAAACGCTGTAAGCAGCATGGGAATGACGGCAATCCAGTGGAACGTGGACAGTCTTGACTGGAAGGGTCTTTCTGCCGAAGAAATTCAAAAGCGCGTCCTGAAAAGCATTGAGCCAGGCAGCATCATCCTTTTTCACAATGCAGCTGAAAACACTCCCGAAGCACTGCCCGGAATTATCGAGTCATTGATAGCCGACGGCTACAAAATAGTCCCGGTATCGCAAATACTCCTTTCCGGCGAATATACCATTGATAACACGGGAAAACAATGTGCCAAATAGCCTTTACAGGCGTACTCCCCCAGCGCCGGACACAGCGCTGGGGGCTTTGCTTTCCGCATTTTTCCTTTTCGGAATACACATACAGAACTCGTATCTATACATTTATAATTAATATGTACATTTTTTATAATACGCACAAATATTCGCAGGATATTTACTGAAATTTAGTGACTTTTTGCGGGCAATGTGATATCCTTGACAAATGTAGAGAGTATCTCAATTCTACATTATGGAAGGGAGACACAAATGGTAACGAATAAAGAAAATCTTTTCAAACTCGGTAAAATAATTACCGACAGGATCCCCCAGCGTCTGGGGCTTAAAGCCATAACGGAGGAGGACCCGGAGTACTGGGGTCTGGTAAATGTTCTCACCGACGACATGGTGGAGGTTGCGCTGAAAATGAAGCAGCGTACGCCCACCTCTCTAAAGGACATGGTAAAGCTCACAGGAAGAAACGAGGACGAACTTGAAGCTCTTCTTCAGGAAATGGCCACAGTTGGCCTGCTGGAATATCAATGGGGCGGCAGAGAGCACACCCGTGAAAATAAGCTCTATGTGCTGCCGCTGTTTGTGCCCGGCTCCGCTGAACTGCTGAACATGAACAGCAAGGTTGTCGAAGAGCACCCGGAAGTCTGCAATTTCTTTGAAAAAATGACTTTCCTGCCCCTGGAAAAAGTGACGCCTATGGTTCCTCCCGGAGGCGCCGGAATAGGCATGCACGTAGTACCTGTGGAGAAAGCTATCCCCGCAGAGGCACAGTCTGTCAGCCTTGAGCATTTGTCCCACTGGCTGAAGAAATATGAGGGACACATAGGTGTCGCCGTGTGCTCCTGCCGCCGTGCCAAAAGTCATCTGGGTGAGGGCTCAGGCGATATTGAGGACGAGTGGTGCATAGGTGTGGGCGAGTTCGCGGATTATGCCTGCGAGGTGGGAACCGGCCATTCTATTACATACGAAGAGGCCATGTCTATCCTCCAGCGGGCTGAGGATCTGGGCTATGTGCATCAGATAACCAATATAGACGGCGAAGAAAAAATATTTGGCATCTGCAACTGTGCCCCCGGCGTGTGCTACGCGCTTCGCACATCACAGCTGTTTAATACTCCCAACCTGTCGCGCAGCGCGTATATCGCCCACGTGGACAAGGAGAAATGTGTTGCCTGCGGAAAATGCGTGGAGGTATGTCCTGCCGGAGCCGCAAAGCTTGGGCAGAAGCTATGCACCAAGGACGGCCCCGTAAAATATCCCAAGCACCCCCTGCCAGACGACCACAAGTGGGGTCCTGAGGACTGGAGCCCCAACTACAGAGACGACAACCAGCTCAACTGCTATGACACAGGCACAGCCCCCTGCAAGACCAATTGCCCGGCGCATATAGCCGTTCAGGGCTATATTAAAATGGCGGCCCAGGGCAGATACATGGATGCGCTCAAGCTTATAAAGCAGGATAACCCATTCCCTGCTGTCTGCGGCAGCATCTGCAACCGCCGCTGTGAGGACGCCTGTACCAGAGGCCGCATTGACAAGGCAGTTGCTATAGACGAGATAAAGAAGTTTATCGCCGAGCAGGAACTCAAAGAAGAAAACCGCTATATACCGCCGCTCAAAAACTTCAAATCCGATCTGGAGCACTTTACGGAGAAGATGGCCGTTATCGGCGCCGGCCCCGCAGGTATGAGCTGCGCCTATTATCTGGCCAATATGGGCTATCCTGTCACTGTATTTGATAAAAACGCCGTACCCGGCGGAATGCTCACTCTTGGCATACCCAGCTTCCGGCTTGAGAAGGACGTGGTAAACGCCGAGATAGACGTTCTGCGTCAGATGGGTGTTGAGTTTAAGTGCGGAGTTGAGGTCGGCAGGGATGTCACCATACAGCAGCTGCGCGATGAGGGATATAAGGCCTTTTATTTGGGCATCGGCGCTCAGAAGTCCGTGGCAATAGGCATACCCGGCGAGGAGCTTGAGGGTGTGTTCGGCGGTGTAGAGTTCCTGCGTGAGGTCAATCTGGGCAGCAAGCCGGCCATTGGCAAAAAGTGTGCTGTCATCGGCGGCGGAAATGTGGCCATGGATGTGTGCCGCACTGCGCTGCGTCTTGGCGCGGAGGACACATACATCGTTTACCGCCGTACTCAGGCAGAGATGCCCGCAGACGCTGAGGAAGTTGCCGAGGCAATGGAAGAGGGCATAAAGTTCCGCTTCCTGAACGCTCCCGCTGAGATAACCGGCGAAAACGGCAAGGTCACCGGACTCAAAGTGGAAATTATGACCTTGGATGAGCCTGATGAAAAGGGCCGCCGCAAGCCTGTAGGTACCGGCAATTTTGAAACCATCGCGGTGGACTCCGTCATCGGCGCAATCGGTCAGAAAATAGACTGGGGCACGCTGGATGTGGGTCAGATGAAGCGCAGCGACAAGGGCGCCGCCATTGCCGACCCCGTCACCTATCAGACAGCGCAGAGCGATATCTTTGTAGGCGGCGACGTATACACAGGGCCGAAGTTTGCTATTGACGCCATTGCAGCCGGTCGTGAGGGCGCAGTCTCAATGCACCGCTTTGTCCAGCCCGGCCAGAGCCTGACCATTGGCAGAAATCTCCGCCACTTTATTGAGCTGGATAAGGACAGCGCCGTCATCCCCCTTGGCAGCTATGACAACTCCAGCCGTCAGCCGGTAAACCATGACCAGTCCAAAGCCGTAAGCTTCAGCAACGACCGCGTCACCTTTACTGAGGAGCAGGTCAAGAAAGAAGCCGCCCGCTGCCTTGGCTGCGGCGCTACCGAGGTGGACGAAAACCAGTGCATCGGCTGCGGACTCTGCACTACCAAGTGCGAGTTTGACGCCATACATCTTAGCCGGGATCTGCCGGAGGCCACCACCATGTATAAGGCCGAGGATAAGCTGAAGGCCATCCTGCCCTATGCGGCCAAGCGTGAGATCAAGATCCTGCGCAACAAGAACAAGTAATGCACGAATTAGGAACCATCATATATGTCATAGAGACTGTTGAAAAACTTGCCGTTGAGCAAAACCTCACCGCCGTCGCCTCCATCACTTTGGAGGTGGGGCAGGTCAGCGGAATAATTCCCTCCTACCTCAGTGATTTTTGGCTCTATGCCAGAAAAAAATCCGAGCTTTTAAAGGACACTGAGCTTAAGATAGATGAGCTTGACGCCGTGAGCTTTTGCCAGGACTGTAAGAGGACATACCCCACGCTTGAGTATGCGAAGGTTTGCCCTTACTGTAAAAGCGATAACACCTTTCTTGTAACCGGCAACGAATTCAACATCAAAGAGCTGGAGGCAAAGTAATTTTAACCCGCCCACCGGCATTGACGCAGCAAAAAGGCATGTGCTTTTTTCGCTCAACATATAGTTTCTGAATCATCGCGTCTCACGGCTCACGCAGTAGCAAATTGTTATTATTAAACTGTACCGCGATATGTGCAAAGACTTTATTGACCTTTCGGACGCTATTAATCTTGAGCACCTGCTTGGCACTGAATGGACAAATGCTCTTGCCGCCGCGCTGACATCGCCGTCGAGGCCGTTCAATTGGTTTTATATTCCAGTGCTGTCATTTCGGGAGCGGCTTATCAATGTAATGAATACGGCATGTATGAGATAAAAAAAGCACCGTCCTATTGTATGGACGGTGCTTTTAAAATAACTAAAAAAATTTCCACACTTTTTCCACGCTAAATTTGCCTAAAGTTGCCTATTTTAGACCATGGAGCAAAAAAAGTTTATTAGCTTTGTTATAAAAAAAGCCCCAAAAGTACCATAAATTCAGTACTTTCAGGGTTTATTTGCTGGAGCTGGCAAAGTGACTCGAACACTCGACCTGCTGATTACGAATCAGCTGCTCTACCGACTGAGCTATGCCAGCATACATATTGCTGACAGGACGGCAAAATACTCCGTGTCAGCGTTTCACAGTTTAGCATAACTAAACAAAATAGTCAACAAATATTGTGCTAAATAACTATTTGTATAATGCTGTAACCTCATTTTACTTTTCTCTATTTAGTGTGTTAGAAACTGCGCTCAATTTGGTTTTTGCAGGCTGAAAACGCGACAATTATTCAAAACTTTGGAGTCCATTTTATGAAAAATAAGTTACATAATCTACAAAAATAATAATTCTGCAAATAGTTATCAACATTTTCAACAGAGTTTTCAACATTCGAATTTTGTTGCAATATCAAGGGTTTCAGGGTTATATGTCAAAATATGTCGAACCCGCAAACACTATAAAGTTCCGAAAAAATAACAATAAACAGTTTACATAAATGCTGCAATCAATACCTGAACATTCCAATCAATCCGGAATCGGAATATGACACATAATCTTCTCCCGCCACAATAATGTGGTCAACAAGAGGAATGCCCACCATAGCCAGCGCCCTGTAGATTCGTTTTGTCACGGCGTCGTCCTCAACAGAGGGAAGAGCCAGCCCGTCAGGGTGATTATGTGCCAGGATTACAGAGGCCGCTCTGCTTTTCAGCGCCGTCTCGACCATGCGGCGCACACTGGTCTCAACGGAATTTACAACGCCCCTGCCCATCTCAGAGCAGCAGATCACGCGCTTTTGCGAATCAAGGCACAGCAGGAGCACGACCTCGTCCTGCTCATACATAAAACGCGGTATCAGGTAGTTTCCTGCATCCTCGGAGCTCAAAATGGCACATATGGCCTTTGTTTTTGACACGGCGCTCTTGCGCATGAGCTGCGGCACGAGACGAATCAGCACCGCTGCGTTCTCCCCTATCCCAGGCACCTCGCACAGCTCATGCTCAGATGCCTCAAATACGGCGGACAGGGAACCGAACCTGTCGATAAGCGCGTGTGCTATAACATTGGTATCTCTCCTGGGTATGCAGTAAAACAACAGCAGCTCCAGTGCGTTAAGCTCATTGAAATTGTCAAGCCCGCCCTCCAGAAAGCGCCCGCGCATTCTGTCTCTGTGTCCGTCATGAACACTCATCAAGCAAAACCCCTATTCCAAGCTGGTTTTTTCTCTCGGATACTGCCGCTGCTCCAGTGCCGACAGCGGCAGCTTATCTTAAGGGAAAGTCAGATATCCATTGTGGCATATGCGTTCAGATCGCTCCCCGCCCTGACTCCTGCCAAATACTCATAATATGCCTGCGCGCCTATCATTGCGCCGTTATCACCGCAGAGCTTCAGCGGCGGCACAAACAGCTCATATCCGTTCTTCTCGGCGGCAGCCTTGAAGTCTGCGCGAATGCGGGAGTTTGCCGCTACCCCGCCTGCAACCACTATCTTTTTATACCCCAGCTCCTGTGCCGCTCTTATTGTACGCGGCACGAGACTGTCGCTGACAGCTTTTGTAAAAGAGGCCGCAAGACCAGCCCTGTCTATCTCCTCGCCCTTCTGCTGGGCATTATGTACAAGATTGATAACAGCAGTCTTCAATCCGGAAAAGCTCATGTCATAGGGTTTGTCGTCCACATGGGCTATGGGAAACTGATACATTTTATCATCCCCACCCTGAGCGAGATCATCCATAGGCTTTCCGCCGGGATACGGCAGGCCCAGTACGCGGGCGGTTTTATCGAAACATTCTCCGGCCGCGTCATCCCTTGTGGCACCTATTATCTTCATATCGGTATATCCGCGCACATCAACAAGTATAGTGTTGCCTCCGGATATTGCAAGGCACAGGAAAGGCGGCTCCAGCTCCGGATATGCCAGATAGTTCGCGGCAATATGCCCGCGTATGTGATGTACTGGTATAAGGGGCACATTCAGCGCCAGCGCGCAGGATTTGGCGAAATTTACGCCCACCAGCACCGCGCCTATAAGCCCCGGCGCATAGGAAACTGCCACCGCGTCAATGTCCTTCTTCTCTATGCCCGCGTTCTCAATGGCCTTCTGGGCCAAAATGGATATGGATTCCACATGGCAGCGGGAGGCTATCTCAGGCACAACGCCGCCGTATAGCGCATGCAGCTTTGCCTGGGAAAAGATCTGGTCGGTCAGTATTTTACGCCCATCCTCCACAACCGCCGCCGCGGTCTCGTCGCAGGTGGACTCAAAAGCAAGAATTTTCAAATTTGCGCCTCATTTCATGAATTTGGTCATTATTATAGCATCTTCTCTTGGTAAATCATAGTAATTTTTCCGTACTCCCGCGCTGTAAAAGCCGTGTTTTGAATAGAGCATCTGAGCGGCAATATTGCTCTTGCGCACCTCCAGCGACAGGAAGGACAGCTTCAGCCTCTCCGCCTGTGCTGTGAGCGCATCGATCAGCTTGTCTCCAATGCCCTTCTTTCTGTGCTCCGGCGACACAGCCACATTCGAGATATAGCCCTCATCCAGGACATACATCATTCCAACGTAGCCCAGAACCTCTCCCTCCGGGCTTTGCGCCACAATAAAGCAGTGCATATTATCCGGAAGCTGACTTTTAAGCTGCTCTTCTGTCCATGGCAGTGAAAAGCAGGCCCGCTCCAGTTTTTCCAGCTGAGGGACATGGCCTTCGCAGGCATCGCATATGCTGAAGTCCATCAATGCGCCTCCGCCCAGCTGTGGCCGGAATGTACATCCACCGTCAGCGGCACGGAAAGCTTCGCGGCATTTTCCATCTCATCTTTCAATATGACGCTCACGCGCGCCGCCTCGCCCTCCGGGCACTCCACAATAAGTTCGTCATGCACCTGCAAAATAAGCCTTGCGCTGAGTTTTTCCTTTTTCAGTCTCTCATGGACATTGACCATGGCAAGCTTTATTATATCCGCCGCAGTGCCCTGTATCGGCATGTTCAGTGCCACACGTTCCCCAAAGGAGCGCATATTGAAGTTTGAGCTTTTAAGCTCCGGCAGGTCCCTGCGCCGCCCATACAGTGTCGCAACATAGCCGTCAGCCCTGGCCTTTTCAACTATGGCCTTCATATAGTCCCGTACACCGTGATATTTTTCCATATAGGCATCCATATACGCCTTGGCCTCGTTTGGCCAAACGCCTATATCCTGAGACAGCGAAAAGGCCGATATACCGTACACTATTCCGAAATTCACAGCCTTGGCCCTGCTGCGCAGAGTTGGTGTCACCTGGGAAAGCGGCACGTTGAACACGTTGGAGGCTGTCACCGCATGGAAGTCCTCCCCGCTGTAAAACGCCTCGCGCATGGTCTCATCCCCTGAGATATGCGCCATAAGGCGCAGCTCTATCTGGCTGTAGTCCGCGTCCACCAGCGCCATGCCGGGCGCCGCAACAAACATGCCACGTATCTGAGCACCCAGCTTTTTGCGTATTGGTATGTTCTGCAAATTGGGTTCAGAGGATGAGAGCCTGCCTGTGGCGGTGACCATCATCTGAAAGCTGGTGTGTATCCTTCCGTCCGGGGAGATGACCTTAAGCAGGCCGTCGGCATAGGTGGACTTGAGCTTTGTGAGCATTCTGTATTCCAGCACGTCGTCCACAACAGGATGTTTTCCCCGGAGCTTATCCAGCACATCAGCGTTGGTGCTCCACCCGGTCTTGGTCTTTTTCCCGGACGGCAGCATAAGCTCATCAAAGAGCACCTGCCCCAACTGTTTTGGAGAGTTTATATTGAATACATGCCCGGCGCTCTGCCATATCTTATTTTGCAGCGCTTCAATGTCCTCATTCAGGCTCTCCCCAAAATCATACAGCGCCTTTCTGTCCACAAGAAATCCCGCCTGCTCCATATCCGCCAGCACTCTGCACAGGGGTAGCTCCGCCGAATAGTACAGCTTCTCCATGCCAAGCTCACTCAGCCTGTCCGCCAGCGGCTTATAAAGCGCAAATATCGCCTCGGCCCCGCCAAGCTCACGGTCCAGATATTTAGCACATATCCGCGCAGGCGAGTAATCGCTGCCGGTGGCATCCAAAAGATACGCCGCAAGCGCCGTGTCAAACACGAAGCCCTCTGCCGGCAGACCCTCTTTAAGCAGAAGACCCATTACATCCTTTACATTTTGGCTCACCTTTTTTATATTTGGGCTGAATACTTTTTTGAGAAGTGCGTTGTACCCCTCTCCGGCCTGATTCCATGCGGCGGTATACACTTTTTTCCCGTCGCACAGCTCTATTTTGTCAAGCCCCTCAACGGGAAAGACGGCGATATAATCCGACTCGTCCACCGCATCCTCAAGCCTGCGGATATCGGCCTCGCTTAAAACTTCCACCCGCTCCATGAGTTCGTCCTCCGGTGCGGTCTTTGAAGTCTCCGGCGGCACAAGCCCCCACTTCTCTATAAATTTATTGAAGCCCAGGCTTTTCATAAGTCCGTACAGCTCCGGTGTGAAATTTCTGTTCCAGAGATTATCCTCCGGCTTAAACTCCACCGGCACATCCCTGACGATGGTAGCAAGCCAATAGGAATTGCGGGCGCTGTCCTCACCTGCTCTAAGCTTTGCACGCAGGCCTTCTTTAATATCCAGGCTGTCAAGCCCGGAATATATGGCGTCCAAACTGCCAAAACGGCGCACAAGGTCAAGGGCTGTCTTCTCGCCCACGCCAGGAACGCCCGGAATATTATCGGAGCTGTCACCCATAAGCGATTTCAGATCCACCATTCGCTCAGGCTGGAAACCGTATTCCTCCTCAAAACGCTCCGGCGTATATATTATAGTCTCTGTCTGGCCCATGCGGGTCTTCACATTACACACAGTGGTTATATCGCTCACGAGCTGCAGGCTGTCCTTATCTCCGGTGACTATAAGGCAATTCCAGCCCTCCCGCTCACATATTGCGGATGCTGTGCCCAGAATATCGTCCGCCTCATAGCCCTCAAGCTCATAGCGACGTATGCCCATGGCATCCAGCAGCTCCTTGAGTCTCGGCATCTGGGCGGCCAGTTCGTCAGGCATGGCCTTTCGCT
>CAYFSB010000002.1:10070-27180 GCA_964345655.1 uncultured Oscillospiraceae bacterium | reverse complement strand
CAGGTGGGAGGGAATCCGTCCCGCCGAGGTGTAGGGCTGCTCCAGATAGCCCATGGATACAAGCTCCGCCAGCTCATTTCGTATGGTGGCGGGAGAACAGCCTAAACCGGCATTCTGGGCAATGGCTTTGCTGCCCACCGGCTCGGCGGTTTTTATATATTCGTCGACCACAGCCGCAAGTATTTTCTTTTTCCTTTCGCTGACAGCCATCTCAATACCCACGCTTAAATATATTAGCACTCGGCGTCCAAGACTGTTGGCACTCTTTGCTTTCGAGTGCTAATATACCACCGGGCCTATGCTTTGTCAATAGTTTCGCCCCGGTCTGAGCCGAAAATTCATAGTTTGGAAATATAAAAAATACCTCAAAGTCTTTATTGCGCCATGCAAAGTTTGCCTGCTGCCGCGCTGCACCGGCGGACGGTGCGGCAGGCACCATTTTTGCCATTTACAAAAGGCGAAATCTGGTATAAAATATATAAAATAAGGCAGAAGGGGTGAGCACATGCTTGAAAAGAACTTCTTAAACATATACGATAAATTTAAGCTCCAGTTTTACCGCAGGGTGTTTGAGCTGGTTCGAGAGCGGGACGGGTCCCTTTCAGCCATGGAGGCGTTTTCCCTTGAGGTGATAAAAATGCTGGATCAGCCCACTGTGGGGCAGTTTGCGGATTTTTTGAACATTTCTCAGTCCAACGCCACATATAAGGTGAATAATCTCATCAGAAAAGGCTATCTTGAGCGGGAGAACTCCCAGACGGACAGAAGGGAATATCATCTTGTCCTGTCGGAGAAGTTCTATGGATATGTCGGGCTGCTCAGTACGTATGAGCTGAAGGTGATGGACAGGATAAAGGAGCGGTTTTCTCCGGAGGATGTGGAGAAATTCGACCAGATGCTGGAGATCATCTCCGCCGAGCTCATGCCGGAATGTGAATAAAGTGAACATTTTTTACTCCCCCCGGCGAAAATGCCGGGGGGAGTTTTCGCGCCTTTGCACAGGCAAATCGTATTGACCGCAAAGTGTTAAAATGTTATACTGCATTAATATCCAAAAGAGTCCGCCGCATGGGGACCTGTCGCTTTATCTCACAGGAGAGGGAAGATTATAAATGCAGGACAGTAAAAAAATGCTTACGCCGGTCAATAACGAGTCAGTTGTCCAGCAGGTGATCAACAAAATTACGGATGCGATAATCTCAGGTGAGCTCAAGCCCGGAGACAGGCTGCCGCCGGAGATGGAGCTGATAACGGCGTTTCACGTGAGCCGCAACTCTCTGCGCTCTGCCATACAGACACTGCGGGCTTACGGTGTGCTGGAGGTGCGTCGGCCGGAGGGCACATTCGTGTGCAGCGACTTCTCGCCTCAGATGATAAATCCCATGCTGTACAGCATAATTCTCCATGAAAAAGATTCGTATAAAGACCTGACGGGTCTGCGCGAGATAATCGACATGGGCGTGTCCAAGCTGGTCATAAAGAGAGGACTGGGCCCGGAGGAGACCTATGCCCTTGAATGCCGCTATGATGAGCTGGTAAGGCTGCTCAGGGCGGTGGACTATGATATTCAGGCCATACTGGACGCGGACATGCGCCTGCATGAGGCCATTGCTCAGGCTACCAATAACTCGCTTGCGGTGATGCTCAATGAGTTTCTGCTCAATCTGACCAGCGAGTCCAGATACCGCACCATAAAAAAGGTCTTTGATGAAAACGACAGGGAATATCTGGTAAAAACTCACAGAATGCACCTGGACGCCCTTGAGAAAAAACCCGGAGCAAATATTGAAGAGGCTCTGGAATTTAGTAATCTTTACTGGAAAAATTCTTATAATTGGTGAAAAATCACCAAATATTATTAAAAGTCACAAGACGCCCTTGACAAGGCAAATTCAGGTGGCTATTATAATAATCGCCATTGTTCAACATTGAATGTTGCACACCGACAAAAATTAGACAATCTGCCCAAAGAGGCCGGCCGACAGGGCCGGTAACGGGGGTGCAGAAAGGTAGATTTATACATTCAGGAGGAGGGGTGCTCTTTGTATGAGGAAAAAACGGCCATGCTCAGGGAGCGGGCCAGAGAGCTGCGCAAAACAGCGCTTACTATGATATATGAGGCGCAGTCGGGTCATCCCGGCGGGGCTTTTTCTGCGGCAGATATAGTGGCGGCGCTTTATTTTTCCGAGATGAGGGTAGATCCCCAGAACCCCCATTGGCCGGACCGGGACAGGTTCGTACTGTCCAAGGGACACGTGTGTCCTATACAGTACTCGGCACTGGGGACACTGGGCTATTTTCCAGAGGCCGCGCTGCATACCCTGCGCCAGGAGGGCTCCATATTGCAGGGGCACCCGGACATGAAGAAGTGCCCCGGAATTGATATTTCCACCGGATCTCGGGGGCAGGGCTGTTCTTGCGCTGTAGGCATGGCAATAGCTGCCAAGAGGGACGGCAGGGATTACCGGGTCTTCGCAATGGCAGGCGACGGGGAGATGGACGAGGGCATAATCTGGGAAGCCATGATGACCGCCAATAAATACCGGCTTGACAATTTCGTATTAATACTTGACAATAACGGCCTGCAGCTTGACGGACCCTGCGATGTGATCATGCCGCCCCTGGACATGAGCGCCAAGGCCGCTGCCTTTGGCTTTGACACTTACGACATTGACGGGCATGATTTTACCCAGATACTTGACGCTTTTGATAAGATACGGCAGGCAAAGAACGGAAAGCCGAAGTTTATAAACGCCAAAACCATAAAGGGCAAGGGCGTGGACTATATGGAAAACAAACTGGAATGGCACGGAATGGCGCCCAATGCGGAGCAGTATGCCGAGGCCATGAGGCAGCTTGAGAGGGGGCAGGACTGATGGAGCGCGGCAGACTTGTGGCCACCCGTGATGGCTTTGGTGATGAGATAGCGGAGCTTGGACGGGAAAACGGCGATATATATGTAGTAGACGTGGACATCGGCAAGTCCTGTAAGACAGGGAAATTTTCAAAAGCGCTGCCCCAGCAGTACATAAACGTGGGTATTGCGGAGCAAAACGGCGCGGGTGTGGCTGCGGGGCTTGCCACCACCGGCAAGATACCATTTGTTGTGACCTACGCGGTGTTTGGTTCTCTGAGGATGTGTGAGCAGATACGTCAGGAGATATGCTACCCCAATCTGAACGTGAAGCTTGCCTGCTCCCACGGGGGCGTGACCCCTGCAAATGACGGGGCCAGCCACCAGGCCATTGAGGACATGGGCGTATTGCGCACTATACCCAACATGACGGTGATAATGCCGGCAGACTATGTGGCGGCCAGGAAGCTTGTGCGCGAGGCGGCCAACACCTATGGCCCCATGTTTCTCCGTTTTACCCGCGACGCGGTGCCTGTTATCTACGGCGAGGAGCAGGAGTTTCAGATAGGAAAAGCAGTAAAGATCAGAGACGGCAAGAATCTTGCGCTCATAGCCATAGGGGACACGGTGCGTCTGGCAATAGCGGCGGCGGAGCTGCTCTCGGCAGAGGGCATAGATGCAAGAGTGCTGGATATGCACACGCTCAAGCCGCTGGACAGGGAGAGCGTAGACGCCTGTATCCGGGAGACAGGCCGTATAATTACAATAGAAGACCACAACATCATAAACGGTCTGGGCAGTGCCGTCAGCGAATGCGTGACAGAGGCGGGACAGGGGATATTGCGGCGCATAGGCATACAGGACCACTTTGGCCAGTCCGCGCCCTATGAGAGACTTCTTGCCCAAAACGGTATAACAGTGGAAAATATTGCAGCGCAGGCCAGAAGCCTGCTGCAATAATTATAAATTAAAACAAAAGGAGAAAGAAAAATGAAAAAGTTCATTGCAATCCTTCTGCTGGCGGCAATGGTATTTACCCTATGCGCCTGCGGCAGCAGCCCGGCGGCTACTACGGCAGATACCGGGGCAGCTGAAACAGCCGGAGAATTTGATGCCTATGACACTGCATCTCTGAAGATGAGCTGCAACGGCACGGACACCGCCAATGACACAACAGCAGCCCGCCGTATTGCGGAATTGGTATCTGAGCGCACCGGCGGCAAGGTCACTATCACAGTGTACAATAATGACCAGCTTGCCAGCGGAAATATGCAGAAGGGCCTGGAGCTGCTGCTGGACGGAACAGTTGATATGGACTGCCACTCCACCAGTATTATCTCCGCGCTTGACAACTCCGTAATGGTTTCAACTCTGCCCTGGCTTTTTGACAGCTATCAGGAAGCTGAAGACGCCTTTTTCGGCCCTGGCGGCGAGTATCTTGACAGTGTGCTCAGCCAGCGTGGGCTGACCTATCTCGGCGCCGTTCACAACGGCTTTAAGATGATGACCTCCAATGACCATGCCATACAGAAGCCTGAAGATCTGAAGGGCATGAAGATCCGTATTCCCGGCGGCGACTTTTTCATGGCATTCTATCAGGCATACGGCGCATCTCCACAGGCAATGAGCTGGTCCGAGGTGTTCTCCGCTCTCCAGCAGGGAACCATTGACGGACATGACAACTCCATCTCCACCTGCTACTCAAACAATATACAGGAAGTCCAGAAGTATTTTGCCGTCAGCCGTCATACATATGAGGCCTTTACATTTATGGCAAATTCCGCCAAGTTCAGCGCCCTTAATGAGGCTACTCAGGAACTTATCCGCCAGTGCGTGGAAGATGCCTGCAAGGAAGTCAATGCCCAGATAGTGGCAAATGAAGAGACCCTTATAAAAGAATGCGAAGAGAAAAACGGCTGCGTGTTCTATTACTTCACCGATGAAGATGTGGCGGAGTGGAGTGCGGTTATCAAGGACCTGGTAGAGGAGTATAAGGGTATATATGGTGAGGCAGCCTGCACTGCCTTCAACGTGACCTGATATTGAACAATTCTCACGAAGGTGCATACAGATGAAGAATGTACTAAAGGAAATAGAAGATCATTTTTGCGCGGCCATATTGCTGGCAATGCTGATCCTGACTTTTGTCAATGTTGTAGCGCGAAAACTATTCAACAGCTCCATGCCCTTCGTTGAGGAGCTGACCACCTGCGGCCTGATGATGCTCAGCATCATCGGCGCCGCAACGGCAGCGAAGCGCGGCGCACACCTGGGTCTCAGCCTGTTTACAGATATGATGCCGAAAAAGGCGCAGCGCTATGTCGCGCTTGCCGGAGATATTCTGGCAGCTGTTTTTTCAGGCCTTGTCGTGTATTACGGCTATTTCATGGTGATGAACGAATATACAAATAAGCTGAAAACTGCCGGAATGTCCTGGCCGGAATGGCTGCTTGGCATATGGCTGCCGATAGGCGGTATAATTTTGGTACTGCGCTATATTCAGCTTGCCATAAATAACTTCAAAAACGCAAAGGAGGCTGAGGGCAAATGACCGCATTGGTGTTGTTTGGGCTGTTTTTTCTCCTGCTGTTTTTGAATGTGCCAATTGCGTTTTCCCTTGGGATTGCCAGTGTTGCGGCACTGTTTTCCGAGTCGCTGCCGGTATCAGCGGTGACAGCAAACTTTTACGCGTCCACAAGCAAATTTGTGCTTTTGGCCATCCCGTTTTTTGTTCTCGGCGGAAATATAATGGAGCGCAGCGGGATATCAGGCAAGCTTATTGATTTCTTCCGCGCACTGGTGGGACATAAACGCAGCGGAATGGCGCTGGTTACGGTAATTGTGGCATGTTTCTTTGCCGCGATTTCCGGCAGCGGACCGGCGACAGTGGCTGCACTGGGCCTCATTCTTATTCCCGCCATGACCGAGGTAGGATATGATAAGAGCTACTCTGCGGCGCTGGTCTCCACATCCGGTGCCATAGGCATAATAATCCCGCCGTCTATTACGTTTGTAATCTATGGCTCTATTGCCAGCGTCTCCGTCAGTTCTCTGTTTGCCTCCGGAATCGTGCCGGGTATTCTGATGGGCATCTTCCTTATTTTTGCCACTCAGATCGTATATCGCAAGCGTGAATTGAAGCTGCTCCCTAAGGCCAGCGGAGTACAGCGCTGGAAGGCGTTCAAGAGCGCCCTCTGGGGGCTGCTTATGCCGGTAATAATTTTGGGCGGCATCTATGGAGGCTTTTTTACACCTACCGAAGCCGCGGCAGTAGCTGCCGTGTACGGGATCTTTGTGGGACTTTTTGTATACAAGAGCATCAAGCTGAAGGATGTATGGGAGCTGCTTATTGACAGCGTGTCCCAGACCGCAGTTGTAATGCTTATAGTCGGCACGGCAAGCCTTTTCGCATATGTCCTTACCATTACAGGAATTGCCGCAAAGGCCAGTGTGGCGCTCATATCTATCAGCAACGGCAACAAGCTGCTGTTCCTGCTTATACTTAATATCATCCTGCTTATCGCCGGCTGCTTTATTGACGCAAACTCCGCCATGTATATTCTGCTGCCAATACTTCTGCCTGTGGCCACCAGTATGGGAATAGATCTTATCCACCTCGGCTGCATTATGGTGTTTAACCTTGCCATAGGTCTGGTAACGCCGCCTGTGGGTGTCAACCTGTATGTGGGCTGCGGAATTGCGAAGATAAAGCTAAAGGAAATGTGTAAGTCTGTGGTACCGCTTATAATCGCATCAGTATTGGCTCTGTTGCTTGTAACGTATTTTCAGCCTGTTTCCACGCTGCTGCCAAGCCTGCTTTCAGGCGGGAAATAATACGGAGGAAAGCAACAATAATGAGAGCTGGATATTTTGAAGCAATACAAAAGGCGATTTTTCGCGACGACATGCCGGAACCGCAGCTTGAGCAGGCGGACGATGTAAAGGTGCGTATCCGCTGCTGCGGCATCTGCGGCTCGGAGATACACGCTTACTACGGCAAACACCCGTTTCGCATCCCACCCATAGTATCAGGCCATGAGGCCGCCGGAGACGTGGTCTCCGTAGGCAGCAATGTGACGAAGTTTAAACCCGGCGACCGGGTAGTGATAGAGCCCCATTACGGCTGCGGCCACTGCTGGTATTGCCGGCACGGACTGTACAATGTCTGCACCAGCAAGAGAGTGCTGGGCGCCAACGGCTGGAGCGGTGCGCTGGGAGAATACATAGTCACACCGGAGAAGACCCTTGTCCATCTGGCCGATAAGCTGTCCTACGAGGAGGGCGCCCTTATTGAGCCGGTCGCAAACGGCATGTATGCCGTCAGAAACTCCGCCATAGGGCCGGAGTCCACCATCGCCATTATCGGCGCGGGCCCCATAGGCATAGGCGATATGCTCTGCGCCAGACTGTACAAGCCCAAACTCATTGTCATGGTGGATATCGCGGACTTTAATCTGGAAAAAGCCAGGCAGATGGGCTGTGAACACACCATAAACAGCGCCAGAGAGGACCTGTACGGGCGCATTATGGAGCTGACGGATAATTTGGGCGTGGATATGACCTTCCTTGCCTACGGAGATGAGCCCACCCTCACCCAGGCGGTGGAGATAACCCGCCGCGGAGGACAACTCATACAGCACGCGCTGATGACCGACGGCATTGGCTTTCCCTACCAGATACATCAGCAGCATGAGCTGGATTTCAAAGCCTACAACATGTATCAGCGGGAGGATTTCGAGTTGATATGCGCGGCTTTGGCGGAGGGAAAGATGGACCTGAGCCATTTTGTGACCAAGCGCTATCCCATAGAGCGCTTTGAGGAGGCCATTCATATGGCCGACAAGCGCCCGGAGCCGGTGCTGAAAGTCATGATGGAGTTCTGAATCAGATATATAAAATCCCGGAGCGACTTCAAAAGTCGCCCCGGGATTTTTTTCTTCTGTTATAGCTCCCGTTTCATCTGTCCCAGATAAAGAGACTTGTCGTCCACGGCGCGCATGGTGGCCAGAATGCCGTCCAGATGGTCGTACTCATGCTGCAAAAGCTCCGACAGATCCCCCTCCAGAGACATTTCGCAGGCTCTGCGCTCCATGTCCAGATATTGAAGCTTTGCCCGCCTGTACCGCCGAACCTTTACCATAAGGCCGGGGAAGGACATGCAGTCATCCAGCAGCTCATAGGTCTCATCGTCGGGAAAGCTGAGGACGGGGTTAATAAAGGCATAGGCCCTGTCCGTATACATATACAGCAGCCGCTTTTTTATGCCGATCTGGGGCGCAGCCACGGCCCGGCCGGCGCCGTATACCCGGCGGTATTCCATAAGCGTGTCGTGCAGGTCGGAGACCCAGCCCGGCAGCAGGACGCAGTCCTCCTCTGTCACCGGAGCGCTTATCTCATATAGCCGGGGGTTCCCCAGCTTTAAAATATCGCGTATCACAGACTCACCTCAGTGTCAGTCGTCCATGTCTTCAAAGGCATCCAGTCCGGTCTTGGCCTCAACCTTTGAGTCGCCGTGCTTTACAAAGAGCATTGTCACAAAGCTCAGTGCCACAAACAGCGCCGCATAGGGGAAGAGTATCCTGTAATCCACGTGCCGCATAAGGGTGCCTGCCAGCACGGGTGTGACCACCTGCGCGGCCATGGACGCGGTGTAGTAGTAGCCTGTAAACTTGCCCACGTCGGAGCCCTTGCACATCTCCACCACCATAGGCAGGGAGTTTACATTGATAGATGCCCATGCAAGCCCGACCAGCGCGAAGACCGCAAACATGCCCAAATTGATGGTAGAGAATGTGGTGGTCAGCACATAGCCAAGCAAAAAGCAGACAGCCAGCAGCACAATGCCGAACATGATGGACTTTTTTCGCCCAACCTTAGACGCTATGGCGCCCACCGGGATATAGGAGACTATTGCGCCGGCTGTAGCTATCAGTATACAGGTGGACGCGCCGCCCAGACTCTGACCCATAACCACGCTCACATAGGTGGTAAACCATGTGGTAACTCCGTTGTAGCCGAAAAACCACAGGGCGATGGAAGCCAGCAGAAAGCCCAGAGATTTTTTCACTTCCAGTGGCAGCACCTCATTGCCTGAGCCGTCGGACTTTGCCAGATCCCATTCCGGGTGTTTTGCCTCAAGCGCGTGGTTTTCTTCCACAAGCTTGGGTTCTTTAACGGTCAAAAACAGTATGGCTACCGCCACGAACATTACCGAGGCCACCACAATGAAAAGCGGCTGATAATTCACATGTGCCAGACCCTGAACCTTTGAGTTGGGGTATAAGACCGCGGCAACTCCCAGATACAGCAGACCGCCCACAGCGCCCATGAGGTTTATTATGGCGTTGCCCTTGGAGCGGAGAGGTTTTGGCGTAACGTCGGGCATAAGGGCCACGGCGGGGGAGCGGTAGGTGCCCATGGCGATAAGCAGCAGCCCCAGTACGATGACGAAGGAGACCACCTTGTAGGGGGCCGGAGAGGCGGCATAGCTGTTATCCAGCAGGGGCAGAATATTTATAAGGATAACCGCGCAGCCGGTGCCGAACAGCACAAAGGGCATGCGTTTGCCTATCTTTGTGTTTGTCCTGTCGGAGATGCCGCCGAAGAGGGGCAGCAGAAACAGAGCCAGAATATTATCCGCCGCCATTATGGCGCCGGAGACGGTCTCGTTGAGATGGAAGGTATTTGTGAGTATCAGGGGAACTATGCTGTCGTACATCTGCCAGAAGGCGCAGATGGACAGGAATGCCAGACCTACCAGGATAGTACGCTTGTTATTAAGCTTCATGGCCAAAATCTCCGTTCATAAGTTCAAAAAAGAAGGCAAAGACTCCTGTTTCAGCAGGCTCCGGCAGCTGCGATACGTCAACGCAGAGCAGCTCTCTCTTTATGTATTAAGTTTACAATATTTGCACGCTTTATACAACCAAAAAATTGACTGTTGAGGGGAATAAGTGGTAAAATAAAAATAATGATAGTATATTTTTACAGCGCTGTGTTTGTGCTGCGGAGGTAAAATGAAATGAAAAAGAAGAGCATACTGATCGGCGCGGCTGCCGCCCTTGCGGCTCCCTTCCTTGTCCTGGCTCCGGGCTGTGCCACCAAGAGACAGAGAACGCCATTCATGGGCGTAAACTTTGCCCACAGGGGTCTCCACTCAAGAGACTGCGCTGTGCCTGAAAATTCGCTGGAGGCTTTCCGCCTGGCGGCCAACGCGGGCTATGGCATAGAGCTGGACGTTCAGCTTTCAAAAGACGGGCAGGTGGTGGTTTTCCACGACGACAGCCTTGACAGAGTCTGCGGCGTCCATGCCGGAGTGGCTGAACTGACGCTGGAAGAACTGCAGAATTTGCGCCTGTGCGGGACGGACTATACGATCCCTCTGTTTTCCCATGTGCTGGAGGTGGTGCACGGGAGAAGCCCGCTGATAGTTGAACTTAAAAACGGCAAGCGGAACAGGGAGCTGTGCGAGAAAACATACAGGCAGCTTGAAAGCTACCGGGGGGATGTGTGCGTGGAGAGCTTCAACCCCTTTATCGTGGCCTGGTTCAGGTTCCATGCCAGGGACCTTGTGCGCGGGCAGCTTGCCATGACGGCAAAGTACTATGAAAATATGCCCAAGATACAGGGCTTCCTGCTCAGCCGCACCATGTTCAACTTCCTGGCCAGACCCCAGTTTATAGCCTACCGTATCGGCGGGCATACGCTGGCGGTCCGCTTTGCGGAGCTGCTGGGGGCAATGCGCGTGGGCTGGACCTCCCATGAGCCCAGAAACGAGCGCCGGCACGACGCGGTAATATTCGAGTTTTACAGGCCCCGGCCAAAGTTTAAATGACCCGCCTGAACTGACCGGAGCTAAAACGGGAGCGGATAACAAAATGTCATTCTGAGACTGACTGCCTCAGAATGACATTTTTTATTTTGCCGTGATCTCCACGTCAGTCTTTTTTCTCAGCCGGAACATCAGCCGGAACATCAGACAGATCCTCCGGCAGCACAGCCATAAGCTCCTCCTTGCCGGGCGCATCCATGGCGGCTACCCGGTTTGACTGGCGCACTATCATCTTCTCAAAGAGGTTGCGCACGTCGCGGCCGTTGCCAAAGTTGTCGTCCCGCCCTTCATACAGGGCTGAGAACATGTCAATGGCGGCCTGCTCCGCCTCATTGGTGAGCTTATAGCTGTTCTTTTCACACTGGGCGCGGAAAATGGCCATAAGCTGTTCGCCTGTGTAGTCGGGAAAGTAGAAATACTTATTAAAGCGGGATTCCAGACCGGGGTTTGAGTCCAGAAACTTCTCCATAGGCTCATCGTAGCCGGCCACAATCACTATAAGGTCGTCCCGGTGGTCCTCCATATGGTCTCTATAGCCTCCCGGCCAAAATCGTTATCTCCGCCGGAGGACAGAGAATAGGCCTCATCAATAAAGAGCACCCCGCCCAGCGCGGACTTTATGGCCTCCTGGGTCTTAAGCGCGGTCTGCCCCACATAGCCTGCCACCAGACCTGAGCGGTCCACCTCCACCAGTTGGCCCTTGCTCAACACGCCTATGGCGGCATAGAGGCCGCTTATGAGTCTGGCCACAGTGGTTTTGCCGGTGCCCGGATTGCCCATAAACACCATATGCAGGGACATGGGCGGCACAGGCAGCTGGTTTTCCTGCCGGAGGCGGCGTACCTTCATAAGGTTTACAAGGTTTTTGACATCCTTTTTGACCTCGTCCAGCCCCACAAGAGCGTCAAGCTGCTCCATGAGCTGGTCAAAATCCGGCTTCTTGCTGTCTCCGTCTCCGGCGGACTCTTTCGCATCCCCGCCGCCTGCGGTCTGTACCTGCTCTTTGTGTTTTTCCGTAAAGCTTTGTTCGCCGCTGGTCACATAGTCCAGGGGGTTTAGCCCGTCTTTGGTCTTTTTGACGCCGCAGGTGTCGCAGATGGCGGAGAGCTTGTCTGTACAGTCGGTTATAAACGCCGCCTCGGCATAGCTCACGTCGTCGTCCACGGCGGCCAGATACAGGAGTATGTTTGTGAGCATCCTTATAAATGTACGGGAGGTCTCAGCGCCGCACCTGGCGTCGCTCTCGGCCAGATTCCAGAAGAACACCGGGGGGAGAAACATGTCCTCCTCACATACAGAATGGGTCAGATTCCACAGCAGCCACTGAGGCTTAGGCTGATTGCGGGAGTATATCTGGTTTGCCATATCCACATGGCGCTGGCGTATACTGCCTGCCCTGCTACACAGGGACATGGCGCAGCGCGTCATGAACTCGTCCAGCTCCTTTGCCAGAGAAGAGCTGCCCAGCCTGTAAAAGGCGTCGGTATTGGCGGAATATATTTTGTGAAACTCCTCCGGGGAGCGATTCCATGTGGTGGGCATAATTTATGTCTCCTTTTTTCATCGGATAGTATCATTATAAACCAAATCACCGCCGGGTCAAGACCTGACAGGGCGGCGCGGCCAAAAGAAAATGCCGCCTCCATACAGGCGGCGGCATTCGAAGAGACGGCTGCGGGGTTTGGCGGCCGTTATTTATGGCCGGGCATATAGCGCACGGCACGGCTGCGGCTGTCTCTGCCGGGCATGAGCTTCACGTTGGCGCCCTCCGCCGCGGCCGCGGCAGATTTTACCGCGCCTACCCGCCTCCATACAGTCTCAAAACCCTTTAGCGTCTCCAATGTTTTTTTGTCCATGTTTTTCCTCATCTCTGCGCAGAATTTTTCACCCGTTACAGCTTATGCCCGCTATTGCAAAGAGGTGAAAAATGTGAGATAATTACAAAAATAACTGAAGACTGGACGGGGATATATATGGCGAGATTTTTCATGGCCGGCACCAATATTTTCGGAGGTATGGCGATAATGAAGGGCCGGGACGCCGAGCATGTGCGCGTGCTGCGGCTGCGTCCGGGCGAGGATGTGATAATCTGTGACGGAAAAGGCACTGACTATAAATGCCGCCTTGTGAAGTCCGACAAAGAGCAGGCCGAGGCGGAAGTGATAGAGGTTGTCCGCTGTCCGGCCGAGCCCAGCGTGAAGGTGACGGTGCTGTGCGGTCTGCCCAAAGGGGACAAGACCGATTATATCATCCAGAAATCTGTGGAAGCCGGGGCGGATGAGATATACTTTTTCATGTCCGGCCGCTGTGTGGCAAAGCCGGAGACCGCGGAAAAGAAGCTGGAGCGCTGGCAGCGCATATCCGAGGAGGCGGCAAAACAGTCCGGCCGCGGCATAATTCCCACCGTTGGCTGGGCAAATGACTTTGCGGGTGCGCTGGATGTGGCGGTGAAGAAGGACCTGGGCCTGTTCATGTACGAGACAGGGGAGCGTGAGGCGCTGGCGCAGGTGCTGGAGGCCAACCGGGACGTGAAGACCATGGCCATAATAACAGGGCCTGAGGGCGGCTTTGAGCAGTTTGAGGCGGATCTGGCCAGGATCGCGGGGCTGCATGTCTGCTCCATGGGCGAGCGTATACTCCGCTGCGAGACCGCGCCGGTGGTGGCGCTGACAGCGGCCATGTACGCCACAGGGAACCTGTCATAAGCTGAATATAGAAATTTACGCCCAGCCGGGTGATCCTGATGATGCCCGGCTGGGCGAAGCCTATTCGGGAGAGCGCAGAATATAGATCGGCCTGTTCTTTACTTTGGGCAGGCGGTTTCCCCCGGGGTTTCCGCGGCGCCTGACCCGGCATCGGGGGGCGGGACTGCGCTGGCGCCCATTACGGCTTTTACCGCGACGGCGGACATTATGCCGAACAGCGCTGCCGCTGCTGCCTGAACGCAGAGCGCCGCCGTGCGCAGAGCGCCGCTGCCGCCGCCGTTTTCAAGCCGGTAGGCGGCAAAAAATATGCCGCCGGAGAGACCCCATATGACCAGCGCCAGAGCGCAGCACAGTGCTGCCCCGCCCAGCCAGCCGCAGGCCACAACCAGCTTCCGCCTGGCATAGCGGGCAGCGCACAGCCCGGTTACGGCGGCGGCGATGCCCAGCACCCCAACGGCGGCGCCGATGTAATCCAACAGCCTGCGCCGGCCGATATCCGCCTGCATGGTTTTGGCGTCGCCCTCCAGATAATCAATGGCCGCCTTGCAGATCTGCGCGTCGGTCTCATTCCCGCTGAGCACGGCGGCGATGCCGCTGTCCGCTTTCAGCGCCAGGATGCCTGCCGCCACCTTTTCATCTTCACTCTCGTATTCCGACAGCGCGGCCATGCTCTGGGCCAGAGACTCCCGGTTTTCCTCCAGCTGTTCTCGCCCGGCCTGAAGAGTTGCCTTGCCCTGGTCAAGCTCCTCGTAACCCTGGTTAAGCTCACCCTTCGCGGCGCTGAGCCGGTTTCTGGCTGCCTCAAGCTCCACCGCGGCGGCCTCCAGCTGGGCCTGACCCTCGTCAAGCTGCAGTTTGGATTCGTCCAGCTGGGCCTGGCCCTGGGCTATCTCCTCTTTTGCGGCCGCAAGCTGTTCCTCACCCTGGGCTATCTGCACTGCGGCGGCGTCCAACTGGGCCTTGCCCGCCTGATAGTCCGCCACAATACCTTCAATAGAATATCCGCCCAACTGCGCGGAATACAGTGCCTCCGCCGCCGTCACCTCGCCCCAGAGCAGGGCGGCCTTTATCATATCCCCCTCCGCCACGGCGGCTTCATATTCGGCCTTTCTGTCCAGATACCGCTGATACAGGGGCATGACCGCGTTATATATAGGCTCCGCCTGCTGCAATTTGGCCTCGCCCTCGGCGTATTCAGCCTTGCCCGCCTCCAGCTGCGCCTCGCTGTCCGCGAGAGTCTGCTTGCCCGCCTCCAGTCTGGCCTCGCCATCGGCATAGGCCTGCCTGCCGGCTTCAAGCTGGGCCTGAGCCTGCGCGTACTGGGCCTCGGCCGCAGCCAGAGCCGCCGCGCCGTTATCATATTGAGACTGGCCCGCAGCCAGCTGTTCCTCACCCTGGGACAGGGCGGTCTCGCCCTCCTCTAACTTCACTGTGCCCTCGGAATCGGTTACAACGCCCTCCACATACTCAAGCTTTGCCGAGTCATAGTCCTCGGCGGATCGCTCCAGCGACAGCGCAGAGGCATAAAGGTCCCTGACAGTCTTTAGCGTCTCGCTGTTTCTTTCGGTGTTGAAGCGCAGCACCTCTTCAGCCGGCCCCAGATCCCTGACGCAGGCAAAAAGCCCAAAGCAGCAGCAGACCAACAGCAGCCAGCTTGTAATATTCAGAAGCAATCTCTTCATATACGGCAGCCTCCGTCCTAAAAATCGTCCCTGAAACGCTCAGGCACCTTTAGCCCGAATTTGAATTTCAGCGTGGTTTTGTCTATGAGCCGGTCGCCCAGCAGCAGTATTTGCGGCAGGACGAACAGCACTATTAAAACGGATATTATGGTACCTCTGCCAATGCACATGCCCACAGAGGATATGGCAATGTTGGAGGTGCGGTAGCCTATCAGCAGCCCGGCAGAGATCATGATAGTGCCGGAGGTGAGAATGGTGGGAAAGGCCTGATTCAGCGCTGAGATAATGGCCTCTTTCCGGGACATGCGGGTCTTCAGCTCCTGATATCGGCCGGAGATGACAATGGCATAGTCGATATTGGCGCCCATCTGTATGGCGCCCACCACCAGATAGCTCATGAAAAACAGAGGACTGTCAGTGATATACGGGATGGAGAAATTGATCCATATACTGCCCTGAATAACGGCGATAAGCAGCACCGACAGACCTACCGATTTAAAGGTGAAGAATATGACCAGCACCACAAAAATGCACGACAGCAGCGTGATGATGAGGTTATCCACGCTGAAGCTCTCCTCCAGATCTCTGGCGGATACAGGCGTGCCGGTGAGATACACATCCTCGCCGTACAGCTCCGCCGCCATAGAGTGTACCTGAGCAATAAAGTCGGCGGTTTCCCGGCCCTGAGCGGGCAGAGTCAGATATATGAGCATACGGTCATAGTGCTCTCCGCAGAGCTGGGCCTTGGCGTCGGCAAGCTGACTGTACAGGCTATCCATCAGCTCTCTCTGTGCCTGCGTAAGCTCCACCAGACCCTGCTGGGACACGTCCCATGCACAGAGGAAGATATCCACCAGCGGGGCCTTATAGGCTGTGATGTC
The DNA here is from genome assembly GCA_964345655.1 of uncultured Oscillospiraceae bacterium. GTDB lineage: Bacteria > Bacillota > Clostridia > Oscillospirales > Oscillospiraceae > Limivicinus. The sequence continues at coordinate 11,227 of CAYFSB010000002.1, read as the reverse complement.
CGCCGCTGCCTCCTGAGCCTGACCGTTTTCCGCGGCATAGTAGGCAAACAGCGCCTGAGATGATATGCGGTCCATCCCGGCCAGAGCGGCGAATTCCTCCGCCGTAAGGCTGTCGCCCAGCCGCCAGCCGTCCATAGCCTCGGTGGAGGCCAGACCTACAGCCTTTTGCACCTGGGGCATGGCGGATATGCTGTCCATCAGTTGCTGCTCTTTTTCATAGTCCCCGGCCGGCACCACAAGCGCCGTGAGTACGTCCTCACCAAAGGTCTCTTCAATGTTCTGCTGGGCGATCTGGCTCTCGTTCTGGTGTTTGGAGCCCACCGGCGTATAGGCGTAGGACAGAGGGGAATTGGCGGACATATAGAAGGCTGCCGCCACCAAGAGAATAAATATAGGGGGTACGATATATCTGCTGACCCAGGCAAACTTACCCGCAAAGCTGATGTTCGGCACAAAATCCTTGTGCATTGAGCTGTCCATAAGCCCGCTGAATATCACCAGCAGGCCTGGCATGAAGAGAAACACCGCCAGCAGACTGAAGGCGATGGACTTCATCAGTACTGTGCCCATGTCTGCGCCTATGCGAAACTGCATAAAGGTCAGCGCGGCAAGGCCGCATATGGTAGTGAGACTGCTGGCGGAAATTTCCGGTATGGCCTTTCGCAGGGCCTGCACGGCGGCGTCTCTGGCCTTGAAGTTCATCCGCTCCTCATGAAAGCGGTTCACCAGTATTATGGAGTAGTCCAGCGCCAGTGCCAGCTGCAATACCACCGTCACAGAGTTTGACACAAAGGAAATCTTGCCGTACCAGTAGTTTGTGCCCATATTCAGCAGTGCCGCAGCGCCGAAAGTCAGCAACAGCACCGGCACCTCGCCATAGCTGCGGCAGGTGATGATGAGCACCAGCAGCACAATTGCCACCGCCATGATCAGCACGCCCCGCATCTCGTCCCCGATGACCTGAGACAGAGTGTCGCCCACCTCGCTGTATATGTAGGCGCTTTTGCCGGCGGACAGTTCCTTTACCTGAGAGAGAGCAGAGACGGAGATGTCGTCGTTGTTCTCCCCGTCAAAGGTGATGCTTATGAGAGCTTTGTCGTCCCGGTAATGGAGCTGGGTGCTGTCAAACTCCGCGGTTTTTACACCCTCAATGGCGG
>CAYFSB010000002.1:0-9981 GCA_964345655.1 uncultured Oscillospiraceae bacterium | reverse complement strand
CCTCGGCCTCCGCCGTGGAGACGCCGCAGAGCATCACCCTGGCTGTGCCGAAGGTGGTAAACTCATCCATAGCCACAAGGCCCTGCTTTGTCTCGGTGTTGTCGGGCAGGTAGGAGGTGATGTCATTTTCCACCGATACCCAGCCTGAGGTCACTGCGGACGCAATACAGCCAGCAATGAACAGCGCTATAAAAAGCCACCGCTTATCCACTATAAAAGCGCAGGCCCTTGTAAGAAAATCCGACTTTATGACGCCCTCGTCACTCATACTGCGGCGGCTCCTTTCAACATGGTTTTGTATGATTATTATATCACTATTTTAACTTCCGGTGGACATTGTTTCGTCATATTAAAAAAACCCGGAATATTTACGCAGGAAAAATGCGCGGCGCATGGGAAGGCAAAACGATAAAGATACCCTGCGGTATATCCTCGCAGAGAGCGAAAGCCAGAGTTCAGCGCTCCGGATCAGGCTTTCCCGCAATTTTCCGTCGGGGAGAAGTCAGCTTGTGGCTGTCCTCGATAAGGCGGGCGATCTCCGCGTCGCTCATGCTGTCGTCCAGAATAATACTGAGCCAGTGGAGCTTATTCATATGGTAGGCGGGGATGACGGCGGGAAAGCAGCTCCGCCAGAAATCCCCCCAGGATGGCTCCGCCTTTACGTTTATCCAGATCCTGCCCTCGTGCCTGAATATGGCGGCAAATATTTTTCGGTTGCCCACATGGCGCATGACGGTCCAGTTCATATCATCAAAGGGGTAGTCCTCATATGCGCCGGGCAGCTCCATACAGAGCCGTATGGCCTCTTCTCTCGTGGTCATGCCCACATCCCCCAGACCATTGACAGGGCGCAGTATACCAGAAGCAGTGCCATCACAGTGTTTATTATTCTGCCGTGGGTCTTGAACAGCCGCTCAAAAGCGGAACCGAACAGCGCCCAGCAGGTGACGCCCAGCAGGCAACCTATCGCCAGAATGCCCACAAAACCCATTATCTGCCAGAACTGCCTGTAATAGGGCAGCACAAAAGAGGACATGACGGTGAGCCCGCAAAATATGGCTTTTACGTTTACAAACTGGAGAATAATGCCGGAGAAGAAAGTGTTGGTCTTCATCACCGCGTGCTTGTCCCCGGCGGACCTGTCCCGCCAGACCTTCCAGGCCAGCCATAGGATGTATGCCGCACCCAGACAGCGCATGAACGGCTCTATGGAGGGGATATAGTCAAACAGCAGCGATGAAAAAACGGCACAGCAAAAGTCAAGAATTATTATCCCAAGGACCACGCCTGAGTTGAAAGGCAGAGCCCCTTTAAAACCGTACCTGCCCGCATTGGTCATGGCCATGATGTTGTTGGGTCCGGGAGTCAGGCAGGAGATAAGCACATATGAAATGAAAGCTGTAAAATTCATTGGGTGTCCCCGTTCTATAATTAATAAAATACTTAAGGCCGCACCAGACAGACCGGCACACAGCGGAGCGCAGAGCGGCCCGTGTGCCGTAGTTTGCCTGTGGCGGCCTTAAGCGGCAGTGTCAGCGCTGATGCTTGCCGGAGTATGGCCTGGAGGGGCGCAGCGGCAAATCAAAGCTCAGCACAAAGTCGCAAAAGGGCTTTTTCCTGTTGTCCTCAAGAAAACGGAAGATAAACAGGGTTATTACATAGGCGATAAAGGCGGATGCGGTGCCGATAACAGCGGCAAAAAGCACGTCCGAGGGGTAGTGGGCCATAAGGTAGTTCCTGGACACGCACATGAAAAATACCACCAGCACCGAGGGCACAATAAACTTCTTCCCTCTGATGAGGCACAGCGCCATCATACCTGCGGCAGCCGCAGTCACATGGCCGGAGGGGAAAGAGAAGCCGTCCTCCGCCGGGGAGCCTACAAAGCTCCACCACTGTTTAAATGTGGCGGAAGCCTCAAATGGCCTTGGCCGCGCCACCCAGTCTTTCAATAACACATTGGTGATAAGGGCGCCGCAGCACACGGCGCCGAATATGCAGACGCCCACCTTGCGGGTTTTGGAAAAACACATGAGCCCCACAGCCAGCAACAGCAGCAGCAGCCCCTTCTCACCCAGCAGGGTTATAAGCTTCATAAGCGGAGTCAAAAATCCGCCGGCTGCCTCAGCCGCCGAGTGCATGACGGAGAGCAGCGCGCCGTCAAAGCCGGCAAAGGCGCTGTTGAGCCATTGGGCCATTGCGGAAAGCTCCATGAAAATACCTTCTTTCTATTTTGTGCCCACATTATACAGTATTTCGTGCCATACTATCAAGAGCAAATTGCAGCAAAGTCGGGAGAGTATATTCCAGTTGACAGGCCGGGTATCAGGGCTTAAAATATGATAGGAATTGTATTGATACACAGCGGCGCACCTGGGTGCGGAAAGGAAAAAAATGAAACCAAAAGTGTTTTTTACAAAAGACATATCCCCTGAAAAAGTCAGCCGGCTGTATGAGCTCACAGGAAAAAAGCTTGAGGGCAGAGTGGCTGTAAAGGTACACTCAGGGGAGCTGGGAAACCAGAACTTCCTCCGGCCGGACTTCTGGAGGCCCACCATAGAGCTGGTGGGCGGCACAGTGGTGGAGTGCAACACCGCCTACGACGGGGAGAGAAACACCAGCGAGAAGCACTGGAAGACCATCGAGGCCCACGGCTGGAACCGGTATTTCAAGGTGGACCTTATGGACAGCGAAGGCCCGGATATGCAGCTGCCCATACCTGACGGCAGACGCATAAAGGTGGATTAAGTGGGCAGACATATGGCAGACTATGATTCCGTGCTGGTGCTGTCACATTTCAAGGGCCATCCAATGGGCGGCTACGGCGGGGCGCTCAAGCAGCTGTCCATCGGCTTTGCCTCGTCCTATGGCAAGTCCTATATCCATGGCGTGGGCGAGCCTGAAAAAATATGGACTGCCGACCATGATTCCTTCCTTGAGTCCATGGCCGACGCGGCCGGCGCGGTGGTGAAATACTTTGCAGGCCAGGCAGTGTATATAAACGTCATGAAGAATATGTCCGTGGACTGCGACTGCTGCGCGGTGGCGGAGGACCCCTGCATGGGGGATATCGGTATCCTTGCCTCCACTGACCCGGTGGCCATAGACCAGGCCTGCCTGGATCTGGTATATGCCTCTGATGACCCCGGCCGGGCACATCTGCTTGAGCGCATAGAGAGCAGAAACGGCGTCCACACTATTGAAGCGGCAGCGGCATTGGGCCTGGGCTCGAGAGAGTATGAGCTGGTGGAAATAAAATAAGGCGGAGCACTTTGCCGGGGGTGCGGCGGATTTGCCGCACCCCCGATTTTGCTGCCCGGAGATCTTTTGGCGGGTTTAAAGCCCTGAAATTTCTTAAATAAAAATCTCGGTGGAATGTTGTTGACTATATTGGCGCAAAATTGTAAAATATATTGATTAACACGAAAAAAAGATACAGTTGGCTTTTGCGGAGGTTTTTCAATGGCGGAGCTCAGATTCAATAGCGCGCAGCGCATGTCTCATGCGTATATAGTGTCTGCACAGTCGCTTGAAGAGAGCCTGCGCGCCGCAAAGAGCATGGCCGCCGCCGCTATATGTACGGGCACGGGGATGCGCCCCTGCGGAGTATGCCGGGCCTGCCGCAAGGCCGCCGCAGATATTCACCCCGATATTATCAGCATCTGCCGCCTGACAGATGACAAGGGAAAGCTTAAACAAAATATTGGTGTAGACCAGATACGTGAAATGTCGGCGGACGCCTGTGTGCTGCCAAATGAGGCGGCGCGGAAGGTGTATATTATCCGGGAGGCGGACACCATGAATCTCCCGGCGCAGAACGCGGCGCTGAAGCTTCTGGAGGAACCGCCAAACGGCGTGATGTTTCTGCTGTGCACCACAAAACCCATGCAGCTGCTCCCTACCGTCCACTCCCGCTGCGCGGAGATAAACATGAACGGAGAGCGGGAGACGGCGGACGGGGAGAGCATGAAGCTGGCCGGGGATTTTATAAGCGCCGTGGCCTCGGCAGACCCTGCCAGGCTTTGCCGCTGGTGTACCGGGAACGAGGGGCTGGACTCCGGCGCCGCAGCTGCCGTTGTGTATTGCGCGGGTGAGCTGTTGACGGACATGCTCTGCGGAAGAAGGCCGGATCTGGGCATGAGTAAAAGCGCCATGCTGGAGCTGAGTGAGCTTTTGCAGCGCTGCGGGACGTATCTGAGAGTATACGTGGGTGTCAAACATATATTTGGCCTGCTGGCGGTGGACTCTATTGCCGGCGGCGGAAACAGAGGATAAATAATTGATCGAAGTTGTCAGTATTAAATTTAAAAACCGGGGCAAGTGCTATTTCTTCGCCCCCAACGGCCTTGAGATAGAGAGCGGGCAGAAGGTTATTGTGGAGACTTCCAAGGGTCTGGAGATCGCCGACTGTTCCCGCGGAAACCATCAGGTGGCGGAGAGCGCCGTGGTGCAGCCGCTGCGCCCGGTGGTCCGGCTTGCCACTGCGGATGATCTGCGCATTGCCGAGCTGAACAAGCGCCGTGAAAAAGAGGCCTTTGAGATATGCCAGCAGAAGATCGCCGAGCACGGGCTCGACATGAAGCTGGTGGGTGTGGAGTGCAATTTTGAGGGGAACAAGACGATGTTCTTCTTCACCTCAGACGGGCGCGTCGATTTCAGAGAACTGGTAAAGGATCTGGCGGGCATCTTCCGCAACCGTATAGAACTAAGGCAGATAGGCGTCAGAGATGAGGCCAAGATGATAGGCGGCATAGGCATATGCGGCCGTCCATACTGCTGCAATCAGTTTCTGGACGATTTTCAGCCGGTGTCCACGAAAATGGCCAAGGTGCAGTCTCTGTCGCTGAATCCCACCAAGATATCGGGAAGCTGCGGCCGACTCATGTGCTGCCTGCGCTATGAGCAGGACGCCTATGAGAGCCTGATAAAGAGCGTGCCGAAGCAGGGCGCTTTTGTGGAGACCAAGGACGGTTACGGCACCGCCATGCAGGTAAATCTGCTGCGTCAGACCGTCAAGGTGAAGCTGGACAACGACAGCGATGACACGCTGCACCTGTTTAAATCCAATGAGCTGGCCGCGGTTCCGGGCGGCAGACCCAAGGACGGGGAGACGCCTCCCTCAGTGCTCCACTATGTGCCGGAGCCGGAGGAGCCGGAAGAGAAAGAGGTCGACAGTTGGGCAGCACCTGTGGCAGTAGCTGTGGCGGAGCCGCCACAGGCCGCGCCGGAGGCAGAGCAGGATGCGTCGCGAAAGAACAACAACCGCCGCCGTGGCAAAGGCAGCCGTCAGGGCAAGCCCAGAGCCGAGGTAAAGGTGGAGGTGGCGGCAAAACCGGAGGCCCTCCAAACCGGAGAGAAGCCCCAAACCCGCCGCAAGAATCAGCACCACAGCGAACCCGGACAGAAAAAGCCGGAGAGCGGCGCGAAAAATGTACCAAACCAGAACGGCGGAAAAACCAATGCCAAAAACAAGGCCACAGTGAAGCCGGTGAAAATAGAAGCCAAGCCCCAGTCTGCCGATGCCCCTGCGGCGAAGGATGGAGCACCCCGCAAAAATAATCACCACCGGGCATATCACGGTAAGCCAAAACCCAAAACCGGCCCGGAGAAATAAACAGTAAACCCCCTCTGTATCAGGCTTTCAGCCAATACGGAGGGGGTTTTGCTGCGGGGCGGCCCTTATTTCATGTACATGCCCACAATGTCATAATTGACATCCATAGACACAGTATAGGTGAGAGTAGAGTTTTCATATTTGCATACCAGCACCGCCACTGCATAGGTCTCGCCGGTGCTCTGACTCGCCTGACTTGTGACGGCCTCGGTAGAGAACTTCACAAAGCTCCCGGCCTTTTCCAGTGAGGGGCCCCAGGCGTCCTCCAGCTCCTGCGCGGTGATGGCCGACTCCAGATCGTCTCTCAGCTCCGCCACCATAGCGGCATAGTCTCCGGTGTTTACAACCTCCACCAGTGCCTCGGCGCGCTTGAGCACATCCGCCTCCACATACTCCTCCGGCAGCTTTGAAGAGGAGCCGCAGGCGGCAAGGGACAGCAGCATGGCGAGAGTCAGCAGCAGAATAAGTGATTTTTTCATGGTCTTTTCTCCTTTTTAAATTCATTTACAATATACCATCCGGCCACAAGGGCACAGAGTACCAGCGCAAGCTCAGTATACCACACTGGGACGGAGAAATAGGAGGCACAGGCGGCGCCGGTGTCAATAAGCGTGTGGGTGGCCAGAGCAAACAGCAGCCAGAAAGCCTTCCGCTCCCGCACCGCCTTTGCCACCATAAGCGACCAGCAGATATGCAGCACAAGAGTGATCAGCCTCTCCACGCCTCCTGCAAACATCAGAGAGGGCGTGACGCTGCCGCTGTACAGGATCAGAGTCGCAACGGCGTTTACGCCCACCAGCAGCAGCGCCTCGATCCCGCCGTGACCAAGTCCGAAGGCCAACCCTGCCGTGGTGTCAAGTGCATTTTTCATGAACAGGCGCATGACGATATAGCGGCCCAGCTCCTCGAAAAGCCCCGCGGTAAAGCCCAGAAAGAGAGAATACCACAGAGGATGTATAGTGCTCATCACGATCAGCCAGCCGGCGCGGGACAGCAGAAGCTGCAGCAGGGGAAGCCGCAGCAGGATCTGAAACAGGAAGAAGGTGGCGGCGCCCAGAAGCAGGGGCTTTACAAGCCGCCGGCTTTTCACACAGAGGAATACCGCCGCGCCCACCGGCAGCACCACCGCGCAGAGGACAGTAAAAAAACAGCTTATAGTATTCATGGTACGTACCTCACAGATCTCGAATCTGGCAGATGATCCCGCCGTTGTCAAAGACCTCGGCCAGGGCCCAGGTGAGCTTTAAGCCCTTGCCCGCGGTGCCGGGGTTTAGAAGCTGCACACCGCCGGCCTCCTCATACAGCGCCCTGTGGGTGTGGCCGAACATTGCAAGCCCGGCCCCCTGTTCCTGGGCGGCGTACACAAGCGAGTCCAGTCTGTAGTCCACGCTGTACAGGTGCCCGTGGGTGATAAAGGCCTTCACAGGGCCCAGCGGGACTATGTCCGTATCCGGCGCGGAGCCGCCTATATCGCAGTTGCCCCGGACTTTATACAGCGGTATCTCCGGAAACTCCCGCTCAAGTATGGCAGTGTCCCGGTCATGGTCGCCCAAGTGTATTATAACATCCGGCCTGAGTCTGCGGACAGCCTCCGCCATGAGCGCGGTGTTGCCGTGGGTATCGGAAAAAACAGCAGCTTTCATTGTTGTGACCAGTCCTTTCGTAATTCTCAGAGCACAAAATAACCATGAAAGAGGTTGGTCATAACGTGCATGAGCTTCTTTCTCTCCGCAAAAGGCGAGAAGATCCCACTGAGCGCTGATAAAATTTGAACCTGTTTCAGGCTTTCGCTACATATAATAATTATCATCTGCCCGGCTCGTGAATATAATGTAGCGAACAGGAGTGTGGTTATGGATGCAAAATTTTGAGAGTCTTGGCCGGGAACTGGAGCGAAGGGGCAAGACGGATGAAATAAAACATATTGCCGAGTCCGAGGACGGACAGAAGCTCAGCCGCATGATTGATGCAAAAGCTATTGAAGACGGGGCAAAAAGCGGGGACAGCGATGCCCTGCGCAGTATACTCGGCAATGTGCTCAGCACCGAAGAGGGAAAGCGTCTTGCGGAGAGCGTAAGACGGCTTATGCAGGAATAAAGGAGGTGACCTGCCGTGAGCGAGCTTGAGGACAGGGTCAACAGCATACTCAACGACCCGGCTCAGATGGATAAAATAGCAAATCTGGCAAAGTCGCTCATGGGGGGAGAGGGCAAAGCCCAAAAGCAAAGCGAAGCGCCGGAGAGAGATACCGGCGGTCTGGGATCGATCGCGGAGCTGGCGCGCTCCTTCATGGGTGACGACGGCGTTCTGGATGGCGCGGCTTTGGGTAGGATAAGCCGCGTTTTAAGTGCATCCGGAGCCCAGGACAATGAGAAGAGGGCATTGCTGGAGGCCATGAAGCCATATATGTCCGAAAAGCGGCGGACAAAAATGGATAAAGCCATAAAAATAGCAAGACTTGCAAAGATTGCGAAGATCGCCATGGGGGAGATGGGGGAGGACGGAGATGTATAACCGCTATCAGGGCAACACCGGGGAGGTCGTCCGTGTGGATGACCAGGCTGCCCGCAAGAGCGCCAGACCAACTCCGGAAAAGCCCTCCGACCAGATGCACAGAGCAGTGCAGAGCCAGGCAAGAGCACCGGCCCCGCCGCCGCAGAAATCCGGGCCGTCCGGAATTATGGAGCAGCTTGGAAAGCTTCTGCCAAACACCATAGGCGAGCTGGAGACCGACGATATTATTCTGCTGCTGATACTATATCTCATGTACCGCGAGAGCGGCGACAGCGAACTGCTTATAATTATGGGAGCGATGTTTTTATTATAAAAACATCGCTCCCATAATTCAAGTACAAAAAAAGAGACCCGGCGGGAAAGACTGCACCCCTGAAGTCAAATCCAGTATATAATACTGTCTGACTTCAGGGGTGCGGTTCGGCCTCAGGATTTTTCTCCGCTGTGTTCCTCTTCTGCTTTTTCGCTTTTTTCTTCCGCGTCATGGGCCGCGCTGCGCTTATTCACATTTTGTCTGAATAAAAACAGCCACACGCACAGAGAGATCGCAAAGGCAGCAATGAGGCATATTATGCGCACCACTGCGCTCCTGCCGGCCAGCAGCACCGCGATCAGGCCCAGCACCGCCGAGACACCGTACAATACTGCTACCACCTGCTTTTGATTTAACCCCATGGCCAGCAGCCTGTGGTGAAAGTGGCCTTTATCCGCGTGAAACGGGCTTTGACCATGCAAAATACGGCGGAAAAATGCGAAGATCGTGTCTGCAAGAGGCACGGCCAGCGCCAGCATAGGCACCAGGAAGGTGATGACGGCATGCAGCTTGAAAAGCCCGATAATGGACACCGTAGAGAGCACAAAGCCCAAAAGCTGAGACCCTACATCTCCCATAAATATCTTGGCGGGATTCAGGTTGTATGGCATAAACCCGACGCAGGCGCCGGTGAGGGCCGCGAGAATTATTGAGACGTTTGGCTCGGACACAAAAAGCGCCACTACCAGCATGGTCAGGGAGCTTATTGTGGATACACCCACAGCCAGCCCGTCAAGTCCGTCTATAAGGTTCACCGCGTTGGTACAGGCCACTATCCACAAAAGAGTAAGCGGAATGGAAAGAAAACCTATCTCAATGGTGGTGTTGGCGGACAGAAAGTTAAAGTTTGAGATGGCGTCGAACACGATGCCGCAGCGTATGGCCACCACAGCCGCCAGTATCTGCCCCGCCAGCTTCACCCAGGCGTTCAGGGAGACAATATCATCGACCGCGCCCATTACAACGATTATCACCGCGCCCAGCAGCAGGCCCATGACCTGAGTGGTCACATTCACGAACAGCAGCAGCGACAGTACAAAGCCCAAAAATATGGCCAGACCGCCCATGCGGGGGATGGGATGATTGTGGACACGCCGTTCGTCCTTGGGCACATCCATAGCCCCAACCTTTTCGGCAAAGCGTTTCACGGGGGGCGTCATCAAAAATGCCACCGCGAAAGCCACCACGGCAGCCAGCAAAAGCTTGAGCCATATAGCCAAATGTGGACACATCAGCACTTATCTCCAGTTTGATTTATTTCTCAGGGTCAGAAAGGCTTTTCCACAAAGCCAACGCGCTTGTACACCTTGCGCAGAGTCCTGCGGGCCACGGCGGAGGCTTTTTCGGCGCCCTGGGTATATACCTGCTGCAGATAGGCCTTGTCCGCTATCATCCGTGCGGATTCCTCCCGGATAGGACGCAGCGTCTCAATTACCGCGTCTCCCACGGCGGGCTTGAAGGCTCCATAGCCCTTGCCTGCAAATTCTTCCTCTATCTGGGCATAGCTCTTACCGGTGACGGAGGAGTAGATGCTCATGAG
>CAYFSB010000001.1:23249-27421 GCA_964345655.1 uncultured Oscillospiraceae bacterium | reverse complement strand
AACCAGTTTTCTTTCTGGATCTTTTCTACCAGATCCATGCCGCCGGCGAAATCACCCCCAGCGGCGAGGGCCTCGTCAATGCGCTCCGGCTTGCAGAAAACCAGGACGCGGACGGTCTTGCCGGTGCCGTTGGGCAGCACGATGGCGCCGCGGACCTGCTGGTCTGCATGGCGGCCGTCTACACCCAGCTTCACATGCAGTTCGACGGTCTCGTCGAACTTGGCCTTGCTTGCGGTGACAACCAGATTCAGAGCATCCATGGGGTCATAGAGTGCCTGTTTATCGATGAGCTTTGCGCTCTCTTTATAATTTTTACCTCTAAACAATTTGTTTTCCTCCTAATAATGTGGTTGAGTCGGATGGATAAATCCTCCCACGTTAGCGCGGCGAAACAACCGCCGCATGAGGAGCGATCTTAATCGCCCGTTCAGTCTCCGACGATGACGCCCATGGAGCGGCAGGTTCCGGCGATCATGCTGATCGCGGACTCAATGTCGGTGCAGTTGAGGTCGGGCATCTTCTGCTCGGCGATCTTGCGGACATCTTCCTTGCTGATGGTGGCGACTTTGTCTCTCTGGGGAACACCGGAAGCCGTGTCAATACCGCAGGCCTTTTTGATAAGCAGAGCGGCAGGGGGGGTCTTGGTGATGAAGGTGAAGCTACGGTCAGAGTACACGGTGATGACCACGGGGATCATCATGCCCATGTCTGCCTTGGTGCGCTCGTTGAAGTCCTTGGTGAACTGACCGATATTAACACCGTACTGACCCAGAGCCGGGCCTACGGGGGGCGCCGGAGTTGCCTTACCGGCAGGAACCTGGAATCTTACGTATCCAACTACTTTCTGTGCCATTTACAGCACCTCTTTCTTCTTAGTCTTTAATTACTTCGACCTGGTCCAGCTCCAGATCAACCGGAGTCTCTCTGCCGAACATGGAGACGACCACGCGAACCCTGTTCTTGTCGGGTTCAAGCTCGTCCACAACGCCGTTAAATCCGTCCAGAGGCCCGTCGTTTACTTTGACGGTATCGCCCAGGCCATAACCCACGACGATCTCTCTGCGTTCGACACCCAGATCATAGATCTCCTGCTCCGTCAGGGGGACGGCCTTGCCGTCGGAGCCGACGAAGCCTGTAGCGCCGCGGACATTGTGGATCAGGTGCCAGCTGTCATCCGTGAGGATCATTTTCACCAGCACATAACCGGGGAACACCTTGCGCTCGACAGATTTCTCGCCGGCGTCGGTGAACTCGGTAACGGTCTCCATGGGGATGTTGACCTCTTTTATCAGATCCGTCATTCTGCGGTTTTCCGCTGCTTTCATCACAGCGGCCGCCACTGCGTTTTCATAACCGGAGTACGTATGCACAACGTACCATTTTGCCTCTTCAGCCATGTCGATTAACCCAACAGAGTGAAGAGTCCTTTGACCAGCATCTGTGCCAGTTCATCGAAACCCCAGAGCAGAACTGCCGAAGCCAGCATTACGCCGACAGAGATGAGAGTGTTGTTCGTAAGCGCCTTGGGAGTCGGCCATATGACCTTCTTCAGCTCGCTCTTCATCTCGCGGAACCATTTCCCGATCCTCTTAAAGAAGCCGGGCTTGGTCTCGTCCTTCTTTACGGCGGTGACGGCCTTGGTCGGAGCAGCATTGGTTTTCTTTTCTTCAGCCATTTTCACGCATCCTTTCAGAAGTTACTTGGTCTCAACGTGCTTGGTGTGCTTTCTGCAGAAGGGGCAATATTTGTTGCGCTCCAAACGGTCGGAAGTATTCTTCTTGTTCTTGACCGTGTTGTAGTTCCTCTGCTTGCATTCTTCGCATCTGAGTGTGATTTTTACTCTTGCGCCTGCAGCCATTCTTTCGGCACCTCCTATTTTATTTACCCGCAATGCGCGGGCATTGCCTCCCTGAAATGGACACAGAGGCTCTAAATTTTGCGAACAAAAAATGCGCGCAAAAAGAAACCTCTCATCCGACAGGTAAAATATACTATATCACAGCAATTCCGGCAGGTCAACAGTTTTTTGATGAGTTTTATTGGGAAAAACCTGCCTTTTGCTTGCGGCAGGGGCCAATTGGTGCTATATTCTCTTTATGAATATAAAACGTATGGAAGGATTTGTTATGGACTACAGGGAAGCACTTGAATATATAGACGGTATGCAGTGGTTCGGCTCCAAGCCCGGGCTTGAGCGAGTGGGAGCGCTTCTGGAAAAGCTTGGCGATCCTCAGCGGGAGCTGAAATTTGTCCACATTGCCGGCACAAACGGGAAAGGCAGCTGCGCCGCGATGACGGCGTCGGTGCTCAAGGCTGCCGGATATAAAACGGGCCTTTTCACATCCCCGTATCTCTATCGCTTCAATGAGCGGATGCAGATAAACGGCCATGAGATAGACGATGATGTGCTGGCCGCGCTTGTGACGGAGATAAAGCCGCTGGCGGAGGCAATGGAAGATCATCCCACGGAGTTTGAGCTGATGACCGCAGCCGCACTGCTGTGGTATCGGCGGGAAAATTGCGACCTTGTGGTGCTGGAGGTGGGCCTGGGCGGGCGCTTTGACGCAACCAATATAATAGGCACGCCTGAGGCCGCGGTAATAATGAATATCGGCCTCGACCATACAAAGGTGCTGGGCGATACGGTGGAAAAAATAGCCGCAGAGAAAGCGGGGATAATAAAGCCCGGCTGCGACTGCGTGCTGTATGAGCAGCAAGAGAGCGTAGAGGCGGTCATTCGCGCCCGCTGTACCGAGACCGGCGCCCTGCTGCATGTGGCGGATTTTGCCGGTATAAACAGGGAATTTGACAGTCTTGAGGGACAGGTGTTCTCGTACAGGGGGGACAGCTATGCCCTGCCCCTTTTGGGGGCGCATCAGCTGAAAAACGCCGCGGTTGTCATAGAGACGGTGAAGGTGCTCAGGGCAAAAGGCTGGAAGCTGCCCCAGGAGGATGTGGAGCACGGACTGTATTCCGTCAGCTGGCCCGCCCGCTTTGAAGTGGTACATGACCAGCCGTATTTCGTAGTGGACGGCGGACATAATCCCCAGTGTGCGCGGACGGTTGCGGATAATCTGAAAAATTATTTCCCGGACACTCGGCATGTGCTGCTGGTGGGAGTGCTGGCGGATAAGGATTACAGGAGTCTTGCGGAAATACTGGATGAGACAGCCGACGAATATGTCTGCGTCACGCCGGAGAACAGCCGGGCGCTGCCTGCCGAAGAGCTGGCGGAGTATCTTGGCCGCTTTGGAAAGCCGGTGACGGCCTGCGGCAGCATTAAAGAGGGCGTCTCTGCCGCCATAGATGCCGCTGCCGGGAGCGGCATGGTCTGCGCAGTAGGCTCGCTGTATATGGCCGGCGCGGTGCGCGCCTGCTTTAATCTCTATTGACAGGGGGAAAGTTATGCGGATAATGGCGATAGACCTGGGCGACGCCCGCACGGGGCTGGCTGTATCGGACATGCTGGGCATGCTCTGCGGCGAGGCCTGGACCATGGAGGAATGGGACATGGAGCGGGCCTCAAAAAGAATAAGCGAAGAGGCCAGACAGCGGGGTGTGGAGACGCTGGTGCTGGGCCTGCCGAAAAATATGGACGGCAGCGAAGGGCCGCGGGCGGAGAAAAGCCGGGCCTTCCGGGAGCTGCTCCTCCGGGACAGCGGTCTGCCGGTGGTGCTCTGGGATGAGCGACGCAGCAGCGTGGAGGCACACGCTATACTGCACGCAAACGGGAAAAAAGAAAAATCACACCGCAGGACGGTGGACGCAGTGGCTGCCAGCCTGATACTTGAGGGCTATCTGGGCAGCGGCAGATAAAGGGAGGCGCGAATATGAGTCAGAATATACTGGATACTATTGGGAATATCTCCTTGGGCACGATCACGCTTTCGGTGCTGATTCCGGCGGTACTGGCCTTTGCGCTGTGCTTTGTGGGTATAAAGCTGCTCTCAAAGCTCACGGACAGGCTTTTGCGCGGCTCAAAAAAGCTGGACGGCACCTTGCAGGGCTTTATACGCTCGGCAGTGAAAATAATATTGTGGATAATCACGGCCATAATAGTGGCGGATACGCTTGGCATACCCACCACGTCTCTGGTGGCGCTGGTAAGTGTGGTTGGCCTCGCCCTGTCGCTGTCAATACAGAATATAATGTCAAATCTTTTCTCCGGTGTG
>CAYFSB010000001.1:15165-23239 GCA_964345655.1 uncultured Oscillospiraceae bacterium | reverse complement strand
CTATTTCCCAAATGAAGCAGCTTGCATTGCGTCTTGCGGCGGGAAACTATGTGGATGTGGCGGGAAAGAGCGGAGTCATCAAAACCGTCGGGCTTTTTTATACTGTAATGGATACATTTGACAATATGGTCATAAGTATACCCAACAGCGACGTAACGTCTTCCGCTGTGATAAATTACAGTGCGGAGCCGCTGCGCCGGGTGGACATGAGCTTCAGCGCCTCATATGAGGATTCCACCGAGGCTGTGAAGGCGGCGATCCTTCAGGCGGCAGCCGGGGATGAGCGCATAATTGCCGAGCCTGCGCCCTTTGTGGCGCTGAAGGAGTACAAGGCCAGCTCCATTGACTATGCTGTGCGCGTCTGGTGTAAAAACGCCGACTATTGGGATGTATATTATGGAATGAACGAGCGCGTGCGCGTATGCTTCGAGGAAAACGGGATACGAATGACCTACGAACACATAAACGTTCATGTTGTGGAAAAATAATACAAATAATTCAAATACCCCCAGCCGGGCAAAATTGGCTCTCTGAGATAAATATCCTACTTTATTTTCTTCCCAACCGCGCATAATTATCATGCGACATTTTTGAGCGATGATAATGCGCGGGAGGGAGTTTTTTAATGAAAAAAGCAGTGATCAAAACGCTTTTCTGCCTCTTTCTGGCGTCTGCGTTTTCTGCGGCGGCCTATGCTCAGGAGCTTGTGGTGGGCGGCCAGGTTGTGGGTATACAGATCAGTACGGAGGGTGTCATGGTTGCGGGCGTTGCTCCGGTAGAGACGGCGGAGGGAAGCAAGTCCCCGGCATCTGACGCGGGAGTACACGAGGGCGATTTTATTGTGGAGCTCAACGGGAAAAAGGTCCAGGGCGCCGGAGAGCTTATAGCCTCTGTGGGGGCGCTGAACGGAGAGCCTGTAGAGCTTACTGTCATGCGAGAGGACAGAAGCCTTAAGCTCACTATTCACCCGGCCCTGTCCAGCGAGAACCAGTGGATGATGGGCATGTGGCTAAGAGACGGCATATCGGGCATTGGAACGGTGACCTTTTATGACCCCGGTACCGGCCAGTACGGGGCGCTGGGCCACAGCATCAGCGACGCGGAGATAATCAGCATTACCAAAGGCAGCGCAGGCGCGCCGGGAGAGCTGAACGGCTGCGCGGATATAGGCAAGGTGCTGGGCAGCGTGGACAAAAATACCAGCCATGGCATATTCGGCCGCAATTATGTGTCCATGGGCAGCCGTGTTGTGGAGACCGGAGAGATACGCACAGGCGTGGCCACAACACTGTCCACCATTAACGGCAGACAGGCTCAGGAGTATGCGGTGGAGATAACCCGTATCTATAACGACAGCACCGGGCGGCATGTGATGCTCACTGTCACCGACAGCGAGCTGTGCGCCCAGACCGGCGGAATAGTGCAGGGCATGTCCGGCAGCCCCATACTGCAAAACGGCAAGCTGGTGGGCGCTGTGACCCACGTGTTTGTAAATGACCCCACAAAGAGCTACGGCGTGAGTATACAGGACATGCTCAGCGCCGCGGGCATAAGTGAAAAAGCGGCATAGGGCACAGATAAGACGATGAACAGGGCGCACTGAGAAAATCAGCGCGCCCTGTTCAGATATACTTTTATCTTCACTTTGCGTTTTGGCGTATGGTACGAGCAGTTAAAGCTTCAAAAACTTTTGCATGTCCTTGCGTGCGCCCAGGATCAGCAGCGTCTCATCGGCACGGAAAATGTGGTCCGGCCCGGACAGCGGCGTCAGGACTCCGCCCTTCTTGGTGGCGAGGATGTTTATATTGTACTTTTTCCGCACGTCCAGTGCCAGCACGGACTTACCCAGCCAGCTGTCCGGCACAGGAGTCTCGTATATGGCGTATTCGTCAGTGAGCTGCATGTAGTCAAAAATGTTGTCATTGCTGTACTTTACGGCAGTCCAGGATGCCATCTGCTTTTCCAGGTATACTACATCGTCCGCGCCGTTTCTCAGAAGAAATTTCGCGTGGCTGTCATCCGTAGCGCGGGCCAGCACAAAGGGTGCGCCATAATCCTTTAAAAGCGATGTGGTCTCAAGGGAACTCTGAAAGTCATCGCCGATAGTCACTATACACAGGTCAAAATTCCGCACGCCCAGCGACTCGATAAAGCGTTCGCTGGAGCTGTTGCCTATCTGGGCGTTGGTCACATATTTCAGCGCGCTGTTTACCCGCGCCTCATCCCTGTCGATCGCAAGAACCTCGTCGCCCAGGTCATTGAGCGTCTGGGCCACATAGCGCCCGAAGCGGCCAAGTCCAACCAGTAAAACCGATTTCATGATAATTCCCCTTTCCTATCCGATCGCTACCCGCTCCTGAGGCAGGCGGGCGCCGTCCGCGCCGTCTCCGGCAGCCACGGCATATATGAGCGTGAGCCCTCCTACCCGCCCAAAGTACATGAGCAAAACCAGAATAATATGTGAGAGGGTCGAAAGCCCGCCTGTTATACCCAGAGACAGACCCACTGGGGCAGATGGAACTCATACAGGAACATAAACAGAAAGCCGCCGCCGATAAGCACGAGAGAGCTGCTCAATATCAGCTTGCTCTGAAGGCTGAAGCGTTTGAAGTTAAAGCGGTGCTCCCGGAAATCTTTCCAGGTGCCAAAGCCTATACCGCCGATAAGTATCAAGAGCACTACCACTATGCTGACCAATGCGTCAGTGTCATAAGCGGTGAGCGAGGCAAAGGGCGTGCCGTTTACACCCATAAGGTCAAAACCGGCGTTGCAAAACGCGGATATGGAGTGAAATATCGAGTACCATATGCCGCGCCACAGTCCGTACGTTGGACAAAAGCGTATGGACAGCAGTACTGCGCCGCTGCACTCTACCGCAAGCGTTGTCCACAGGATCATGCTGGCCATTCTCACAATGCCGCCCACCTGGGGCGCGGAGATGGACTCCTGCATGATCCAGCGTGAGCGGAGGCCGATCTTTTTGCCGGAAAAGGTCATCAACACAACACCCATTGTCACAACACCCATGCCGCCTATCTGTATCAGACAGAGTATTATCGCCTGACCAAAGCCCGACCAGTATTGAGCCGTGTCCTCGATAACAAGTCCGGTAACGCAGGTGGCGGAGGTGGCGGTGAACAGGGCTGTTTCAAGCGGAGCGGAGACGCCGGCCTTCGTGGAGAAGGGCAGCATCAGCAGCAGCGTGCCCACGGTGATCATTATAAAAAAGCTGAGGACGATTATCTGCGCCGGCATGAGATGAAAACGCTTTTTCAACAGAGCTCCTCCTTGGGGTTTTTAGGCGGGAGCCGGACTCAGTTTTTCCAGGTGTGCTTTGAAAACAGCACAAGGATGGGGTATATCTCCAGCCGCCCGAAGAGCATTGCAAAGGACAGAAAGATTTTCGACAGATTTGAAAAGATGGTAAAGTTGCCTGTCGGCCCCACCAGCGACATGCCCGGCCCGATGTTTGACATACAGGACAGCGCGGCGGTAAAGTTTGTAGCTATATCATACCCGTCAAAGGAGATGAGAAATGTAGATAAAAGCAGAAGGAAAACAAAAAGAACAAAGAAAATAGCTATGGCTTTTACCGTGGAGGCATCCACGCGCCTGCCATCCAGCTGAATGCGGCTGACGCTCCGGGGGAGCACGGTCTGCTTTACCTCGGCCGCGGCCGCCTTGGAGAGAATGGCCACACGGGAGACCTTAAGACCGCCGCCTGTGCTTCCCGCGCAGGCACCGACGAACATCAACAGCACCAGTATCCATTTGCAGTACTCCGGCCACAGGTTGAAGTCCACGGTACAAAAGCCTGTTGTGCTTATAATGGTGGCCACATTGAAATAGGCGTGGCGCAGCGCCGTACCAAAGCCGCTGTACATCTTGGTGATGCCAATGGCAATGGCCAGAGCGGATGCCGTGACAATGCCCAGGTACCAGTGGAGCTCCTCGTTTTTCAGTACGTCCCGCACCCGGCCTATAAGCAGGAGGAAGTAAAGGTTGAAGTTCAGGCCGAACATTATCATGAATGTGGCGCAGACCATCTCTATGTAAAGACTGTTGTATGCGCCGATGCTGGCCGCACGGGTGGAGAAGCCGCCTGTACCCGCTGTGGCAAAGGCGTGCAGCAGCGCGTCATAAAGGCTCATCCCGCCGCATCTGAGCAGGATAGTCTCCAAAACGGTGAGGCCCACGTATATAAGATAGAGTATAGACGCGGTCTTCCTGGCCCTGGGCACAAGCTTGCCAACTGTAGGGCCGGGCACCTCGGCGCGCATAATGTGCATTGAGTGCTCGCCGCTCATGGGCAGAACCGCCAGTACAAAGACCAGCACGCCCATGCCGCCTATCCAGTGGGTAAACTGCCGCCAGAACAGGTCGCCTCTGGGCATGGTCTCCATAGTGGTGACGATGGTGGCGCCGGTGGTTGTAAAGCCGGAGACCGTCTCAAAAACAGCGTCTATATAGCTGGGTATGCTGCCGCTGAAAACAAAAGGCAGAGCACCCAACATAGACATCATTATCCAACCCAGACCCACAATAACAAAGCCGTCTCTGGCAAAGATACTGGTGGTCCTGGGCTTGAATCTGGTGAGCACAAAGCCCAGCAGAGCGGCAATGCCAATGGTTATAACGAAATTCAGCACATTCTCGCCATAACACAGGCCCGCTATAAGCGGGAGCAGCATAAGCGCGGCGAGGCACAGCATAATCAGGCCCAGCACGCGGCATATCATTCGGTAATTCATCAGTTGTCCTCGACTATCCCATCTATATCTTTCAGCCGGCCCGCAGCCGTAACAATGACGGCATGGTCGCCGGGGAGTATCTTCGTGTCGCCGTCGGGAATAATGCTGAGGCTGCCGCGGATAATGGCGCTGATAAGGATATCTGGCTTAAGCTTCAAATCCTTCAGGGGTATACCCACACAGGCCGCATCCTCGCCCACCTTAAACTCCAGCGCTTCCACTTTCCCGTCGGCAAGGCGATAGAGCGTCTCCATGCTGCTGCCGATGGAATTATTCATTGCGCGCACATATCGGGCCAGCTGCTGCGCCACTATCTTTTTGGGCGTGACTACGCTGTCAAGGCCGGTGCTTTCGAGAATATCGGAGAAATGCTCCCTGTTGACCTTGGCCACGATCTTGCTCACCGCGCAGCTCTTGGCGTACATGGAGGTTATTATGTTGTCGCCGTCATCGCCGGTCAGGGCGACAAATGCGTCCGTGGTCATGAGACCGTCCTCCAGCAGCACATCGCTTCTGGTGGCGTCGCCGCAGACCAGATGGGCGCCCGGCACAAGCTCACACAGCCTGTCGCAGCGCTCCCGGCTGCGCTCCACCAGCGTTACATCCATGCCACACTCTAAAAGCATTTGGGTCAGGTATACGGCAATCCTGCCGCCGCCCATGAGCATGACCTTGCGTACGGGCTTCTGGTACTGCCCGGCGGCGATAAAAAACCGGCGCAGCTCACGGGCGGTACCCGTCACACTGAGCCTGTCCCCGCGGCACAGCGTAAAGTCTCCGTTGGGGATCATGGCCTCGCCGCCGCGCTCCACAACGCTCACCAGTACCTTGGCCCCAAACTGCTGGGGCAGCATCTTAAGCTGCATCCCGTCAAGCTTGCCGCCGTTGCGCACCCGGTGCTCTATTATTTCCACACTGCCTTTGGAAAAAGCGTCCACTCTGACAGCACTGGGGAAACGCAGAATACGGGATATCTCCTTGGCGCACTCATACTCCGGGTTTACGATGACCGACAGCCCCAGCGCCTCCCGCAAAAACTGAGTCTGGCGCAGGTACTCCGGGTCGCGAATACGGGCAATAACGTGTTTTGTGCCCAGTTTTCTCGCAGATATCCCGCAGACCATGTTCACATCGTCGTGCTCCATGGCTGCCATAAGCAAATCCGCCTGAGCGGCGCCGGCCTCCAGAAGAGTCTCAGGGTTAGTGGCATTGCCCTCGACGCAGATAACGTCCAGGGCGTTGGAAATAAGATTGATAATATCCGGGTCACGATCGATGACGGTTATATCGTGCCCCTCCTCGGAAAGAATCTCAGCCACAGAATGCCCAATTTTTCCTGCGCCGGCGATTATTATCTTCATACTCTACTCCATTCTGCTCTGTTTAATATTCTAATTAAGGTTCAGGAACATATCAGCTGGCATTATAACATCTTTTCCCAAGCTTGTACAGATTTGAAGCCATTGAATAAGGGCAATTAATGTGTTAAAATACAGTTCAAAAGTTGTTAAGAGGAGCGCATACGCATATGTTCATGGGTTTTACAAAGGAGACCTCCAATTTTTTCTGGGAGCTGTCCTTCAATAATGAGCGGCCATGGTTTTTGGAACACAAGGAGCAGTTTGAACGCTGCCTGAACCAGCCCTTCAAGGCGCTGGCGGCGGAAACGGCGGAGCTGATGGAAGAGCGGTTTCCCCGGATGGATGCAAGACTTCATGTTTCCCGCATCTACAGAGATGCCAGGCGGCTCTTTGGCCGCGGCCCGTATAAGGACCATATGTGGTTTTCAATAAAGAGCGGGGATATCGTCTCCGAGGGGCCAATGTTCTGGTTTGAGCTGGGCGCTGCCGACTATGCCAGCGGCATGGGCTTTTATGGGGCCACTGCGGAGCAGATGGAGGCTTTTCGCCGGAGCGTGGACGCAAACCCCGCCCGCTTTCAGCGGCTGGCCGCTGAGATCGAAGAGCTGGGAGAGTTTGAAATTGAGGGCGAGGAATATAAGCGACCCAAAGGGGACAGAGGCCCGCTGATAAACAAATGGTATAACCGGCGGCGTCTGGGCCTGGAGCGGAGCGCCGATTTCGGCGGCGAGCTTTTGACGCGGTCGCTGCCCCAAAGACTTGTTGAGGGCTATGCAAAGCTTATGCCAATGTATGAGTTCTTTATGGAGTTTTACCACGCGGCAGGTGAGGGAGAAAAAAGTGCCCGATAAACAGGAGGAGTCATGATGCAGAGAACCGAAACGGGCCCCAAAGTGACAGTGATTATGCCGGCCTACAATGCGCAGGACTATATTGAGCGTTCCGTCAGGAGCGTTTTAAACCAGAGCTTCAGGGAGCTGGAGCTGATAGTGGTGGACGACGGCTCCAAAGACGGCACTGCCGCTGTACTGGCGCGGCTTGCATCCGAGGATGGCAGGCTCCGGCCCATGACGGTGGAAAATGGCGGCCCGGCGACCGCCAGAAACCGGGGCATGGCGGCCATGGCGGAGGAGACGGAGTATGTGATGTTCATAGACTCCGATGATGAGCTGCTGCCCGACGCGGTGGAGTATGCCATGGGCGCCGCCGAAAGTGGGGCTGAGCTGATAGTGTTCGGCTTCTCAATTGTGGATAAGAACGGGGGCGTCAGGGATTATACCGAGCCGGAGCAGCTCATACAGCGGGCGGAGCTGGGGGAGAGCCTTCACCGCCTGTATAAGGCCAATCTTCTCAATCAGGTCTGGGGCAAGCTATACAGCGCCGCGCTTTTGCGGGATAAGGGGATAGAGTTCAGAGACTACCGCTGGGGTGAGGACCGGCTCTTTATCTTTGACTGCCTTGAAAGCGCCCGGAATATATATGTTCTCCCAGACTGCAAATACCGCTATATCATGCACGACGAGGAGAGCCTTATCACAAAGTATTACGACAGGAAATTTCAGGTCTGTCTTGAGGCGGATCAGCGCATGGAAAGGCTCTGCGCCCAGCTGGGCGTCACTGAAGACGGGGATTTTCGCTATATGTTTGTGAAGAGCATTTTCTCCTGCCTGACCAATCTGTTTTCGACCTCCTGCCGCCTTGACCGGGCGGAAAAACGCACCGCGGCGGCGGAGATATTGGGCAATGAGCGGGTTCAGCGCCGCAGCGTGGGCGCCTCAGGCGGCTTCCCGACGGCAGTTTTGTGCGGAGTGCTGCATACGCGCAGCGTGGGACTGACACTTTTCGTGTTTCGTCTGGTGGCGCTGACCGGAGAGCTTGCGCCCGGCCTCTTTATAAAGCTGAAGCACCGGAAATAGAAAAGCGACAGACTGAAGGCAAACCCGGCTTACGCGCGCGTAAGCC
>CAYFSB010000001.1:14880-15155 GCA_964345655.1 uncultured Oscillospiraceae bacterium | reverse complement strand
GGAGATATGGGCCCCTCTTCTTTTAATGAATATTAAAGAATTTCGTTTATCGCCGCCTCAATTTTTTTCGCCACATCCTCAGGCAGGATTTTCTTGCTGACTACCAGATCAAAAACCTCCCCGCAGGTTTTGCTGTTGAAGAGCTTAATGGGGTACTTCATAAGGCCGGGGGCCAGTTCCTTGATGACAGCTACGGCTTTAGGGTTGCTAAAACAATCCTTGACATTGAGACTTCTGAAATCCATGGTGCTACCTCCTATTTTATGATAAACTCC
>CAYFSB010000001.1:3794-14870 GCA_964345655.1 uncultured Oscillospiraceae bacterium | reverse complement strand
ACCACGTCAACGTTCTGACAAAAAATGTATAAAAAAATAATTTTTTCTAAAGGCAAAACCGCCCTTCAAAGGCGCTGAAAAGGCGGGCTTTGTAAAACGAAACGGTATAGACCGCTGATTTACAAAGCCCGCCTGTTTCAGCTGTTCTTCTGTATGACAGCCAGCACTGCCTCGGCGCAGCGCATTCCGTCCACAGCGGCAGAGGAGATACCGCCGGCATAGCCCGCGCCCTCGCCGCAGGGATACAGCCCTGCCACAGCGGAGCTGAAATCCGCCCCGCGCAAAATGCGCACAGGCGATGAGGAGCGCGTCTCCGGCGCAGTCATTACTGCCTCCGGCGCATCAAAGCCCCTGAGCTTTCTGCCCAGCTCCGGCAGCGCCTCTTCCAGTACCCGGCATATCCGTTCCGGCAAAATCTCCCGCAGCTCGCACCACACCACGCCGGGCCTGTAGCCGGGCGTAATTTTTCCAGGGCCGACGGAGGGCCTGTGGGCCAAAAAATCTCCCACCAGCTGGGCCGGAGCCCTGTAGTCTCCGCCGCCGCAGGCATAGGCTGCCCGCTCTATCTCACGCTGCCAGTACATGCCGGACAGCACGTCCCGACCGGGGAAATCCTCAGGGCGCAGAGTTACAAGCAGCGCGGAGTTTGCGTTTTCCCCGTCCCTGCGGGAATAGCTCATCCCATTTGTGACAACGCCGCCCTCCTCGGAGGCCGCGGCGAAGACCTGTCCGCCGGGGCACATACAGAAGGTGTAGGCACTGTTCCCGTCAGGCAGATGCACATTCAGCGCATAGTCTGCCGGGGGGAGCTGCGCCCGCTCACGGCCGTACTGGGCAAGGTCAATGTCCGTCTGCAGGTGTTCTATGCGCACGCCCATGGAGAAGGCCTTTTGTTCCATAGGCACACCCTGGGAGTACAGCGTCTCAAAGGTGTCTCTGGCGGAGTGGCCAATGGCGAGAATAAGCTGGCGGCAGGGGAGCCGACGCAGAGAGGCCTTGTCCCGAAGCTCTATGCCGGCAAGCCGGCCATCTTCCGTAATAAGCCGCTCCAGCCTTGTGCCGAACAGCACCTGCCCGCCCAGCGAGATTATCTCCCGGCGGATACTCTGCACCACGTCTATTAGAATGTCAGTGCCGATATGGGGCTTTGCGTCGTATAAAATGCTTTCCGGCGCCCCGTGCAGGGCAAACTGGCTGAGCATCCAGCCCATGCGGGGATCGTGTATGCCGGTGTTCAGCTTTCCGTCGGAAAAGGTACCGGCGCCCCCCTCGCCAAACTGCACGTTGCACTCTGTATCCAGCTTCCCACCGGCGTGGAAGGCGTCCACCGCCGCCTTGCGGCTGAGGGCGTCCAGACCCCGCTCAATGACCAGCGGATTTGCTCCGGCTCTGGCCAGCACCAGCGCCGCAAACATCCCGCCGGGACCGAAGCCCACCACCACCGGCGGCATATCAGGTTCCACATGGGGAATGCTGTATGGTTTTTCCATGTAATTGCTTATATCCGGGCTTTTGCAGCGGGCGATGAGCCTGCCCTCGTCCCCGGCAATTGCTGCCGCGACCGTGCAGACATAATGGATATCGTCTTTTTTCCTGGCGTCCAGAGATTTTTTTATAAGCCGGAGACCTGTTATCTCTGCCGGAGCTATCCGCAGCTTTTTTGCCGCCCTGAGCGTCAGCGCCTCTGCCGACTCATCCTCGTCCAGTCTCAGATTGCGTATCTGTATCATTTTCCCAACCTCCCGGCCAGACGCCCGCTGGCCCAGGCCCACTGGAGATTGTAGCCCCCGCAGTCCCCATCGATATCCAGCAGCTCCCCACAGACAAAAAGCCTGGGCATAAACCAGCTTTCAAGGGTCTGAGGGTCAAAGCCGCCGGTTTTAATCCCTCCGGCTGTGACCTGTGCGCTGTCAAAGCTCTCGGTGCCTTTAAGGCGAAGGGTGAAATCCCGGCAGGCCGATACCGCCCTGCCAAGCTCCGCGTCCGTCAGCGAGCCCAGGGGAGTCTGCGCGCCCACGCCGCTGTATTTGACCAGCATACGGCCCAGCCGGTTGTGGAGCATACCGGTAAAAAGCTCCGCGCTCTCAAGGTCGGGGTAAGCTCCGCGCTTTTCCCGCAGCAGAGACAAAACCTCGTCCCGGTTCAGCCCCGGCAAAAAGTCCATGTGTATATCCGCGCCCTCTCCGCATGTGGAGGCGGTACGGGAGATGTCAAAAATACCAGGGCCGGACAGGCCGCTGTCGGTAAACTGGATCTCTCCATGCCCCTCAGCCAGCAGCGCCTGGCCGCGCATCAGGCTGATTTTACCCTGTGCCCTGACGCCCTTAAGCGCTCTGGGATAATCGCTGTCCGTCACAAGCTGTACCAGCGCGGGAAAGAGCTTTGTGCGCCGGTGCCCCAGCGCCTTCAAAAGCTCATAGCCGTCCATGACGCCGCCCAGCTTTGCTCCGGCCGCACCGCCGCAGGCAACTATCAGAAAGTCCGCGTGGACGCTGCCCTCGTCGGTGATTACGGTGTAGCCATCCCCATCCCGGCGCAGCTCTCTGGCGGGACAGGCGGTTTTAAGTTCCACACCCCGGCGCGCAAGGGCAAAGCGCAGCAGATCCAGCACGCTGTTGGCGGAATCGGAAAGGGGATAGACCCGGCCCCCCGGCTCCGTCACCGTCAGCAGGCCCAACCGGTGGAAAAACTCCAGCGCCGCCTCCGGGGGGAATTTTTCCAGCGCAGGCAGGGCAAAATCCGGACACTCCCCGTGGTAATTTTTCCCGGCAGCCCCGGTGTTTGTCAGATTGCAGCGGCCGTTTCCGGTGGCCAGCAGCTTGCGCCCCAGCCGCTGCTGCCGTTCCAGAATGACGACCCGGTTATTTTTATCCTCTGCGGCGGTGAGCGCGGCCATGATGCCGGAGGCGCCGCCGCCTATCACAATAACAGTATCCATATCTCAGCCCCTGTAAAGAATATCATGGGCGACCGGCGCATAAAAGAGCCGGCTCACCTGCTCAGGCTCCATTGTCTGCCCCAGGATCCACATCATTTTGGCATAGGCGGACTCGGTAGTCATATCAAAGGCCTCCAGCACGTTTTTGTTGTCCTTAAGTCGGTGTCCCACGCTGTACACGGACAGATCCGAACCCTCGTTCTGAACCTGGGTGGTCATCACAATGAATTTTCCCTTGCCGGTGTATCGGCGGATGACGTCAAACAGTTTGTCGTCATTATATGAGGGCAGTCCGCCCACGCCGAAACACTCTATAATAAGCGCATCCTTCCTTTGAAGCATGAATTCCAGCAGTTCAAAGTCCGTTCCCGGCACCATCTTTATAAGGCCCACCCGCTCATTCAGGTTTTCGCAGAACTCCGGCTCAGGCAGCGCGTCTGGGGAGATGTAGCACATGAGCCGGTGGTCGTGCAAAATGGCCAGATCCGGGTAGTTTATGCTGGAAAATGCAGCAAAGCTCTTTGAACAGGTTTTCCGGGCTCTTGTGCCCAGAATGACCCTGCCGCTGAACACAATGCATACCCCGTGCAGCCGCTCTGAGCAGGCGCAGGTGAAGGCATCCATAAGGTTTAGCTTGGAGTCGGTGGAGTCGTAGTTTATGGGCTTTTGCGCGCCGGTGATTATTATGGGCTTGTCGGCCCCCTTTACCATATATGACAGGGCGGCGGCCGTGTAGGCCATGGTGTCGGTGCCGTGGCTTATGACGAAGCCGTCATAGCGGGCATAGTTTTCCCGGAGCGTCCGGGTAATGGCGGTCCAATGCCAGGGGGTGATATTGGTGCTGTCTATGCTGAACAGCGACAGACAGTCCACCCGGCAGAGCTGTGATATGGCCGGCACATAGCGCAGAAGCTGGGCCGGCGTCAGTTCCGGGGTAAGCCCGTCGGTGGTCATCTCGGAGGCTATGGTGCCGCCGGTACCTATCATAAGGATATTCTTCATTTTCCGTCCTCCAAAACCGCGCGGCAGTCCCCGCGGCCCTCTTTCTTCATTATATCAACAGAAAAGCCGCTTGGCAATCGGATAGCGCAACAAATGACGCCCGGCGTCGTTGACACTTACGGTCAGTTTGAAGTATAATGAATAATATTCTGTAATTTACGGCGTACCATTGCGGCAGGAGGCCATATATGCGCAAACTCCTAAACAGTATAAGAAAAAACGGTATTATCGTGGGGCTTACCATTCTGGTGGCGGTGCTTGTGGCAGTGAATGTTCTTTTGCCCGATGGGGAGGAGCCTGTTCTGCCCACAGACGACGCAAATGCCGTTGAGAACACGGACGTGGAGCTGAATGCCGGAAAGGTCCTTATCTCAGAGCTGATGGGGAAGAACCACGCTACGCTGCGGGATGAGGACGGGGACTTTTCCGACTGGATAGAGTTGGTAAACAGCACGGACGAGACCCTGGACATGACCGGCTGGCATATCTCCGACAAGGAAGGGGAAACCGGATGGACCTTCCCTGCAATGACGCTCCAGGCCGGGGAGAGAATACTTGTCTTTGCCTCCGGCAAGGACAGACCAGAGACTCTGCATACGGATTTTTCCATCTCCCAGGGGGAGACGGTGTACATATGCGACAGCAATGACAATCCGGTCTCTCAGGCGCTCTGCTCCGCAGGCGACGCGGATGTGTCGCTCTGCCTGGGCGAGGACGGGGAATATACCCAAAGCCTGTACCCGACGCCCGGTTATCCAAACACCGCGCAGGGCTATGATGAGTGGCAGAGCGGACAGGCCGATGCCGGAGCGCTTGTGATAAACGAGATAATGACGGCAAATTTCTCCACATGGTATGCGGACGGGCTGGGATATTGCGACTGGGTGGAGATAAAAAATATATCCGATGAGCCGGTGCTCCTGTCGGACTATTGCCTGTCCGACGACCATGAGAACTACGTTCTGTGGCGCTTCCCGGAGCTGACGCTGGACCCCGGAAAGCTTATAATGGTCTGCTGTGATGACTCGCTCCAGAGTGCTGCCGACGGAATTGTGCGGGCGGATTTTGCCCTTGACTCAAGCGCGGAGGAGCTGTACCTGAGCAGGGCCGACGGGACGCTTGTGGACTATGCGCCCCTGCGGGATATACCCTATGAGTGCAGCTTCGGCAGAGTTCAGGGTGAAAACGGCTGGTTTTTCTTCTCGGAGCCAACTCCGGGCCAGGACAACGGCTCAGGCTACAGGCGGGTGTCCGCAGCGCCCATCGCCCTCACTGAGGACGGGGTGTTCGACGGGACAGCCCCAATAAGCGTGGAGCTCTCCGGCACAGGCACCATATATTATACCACCGACAGCTCTCTTCCAACACAGAGCAGCGCCGTGTATCAGGGCCCCATAAGCGTGGACAGCACCTGCGTTGTCCGGGCGGTGGCCGTAGAGGAGGGCGCTATGGAAAGTCGGCCGCTGACATTGAGCTACATTGTGGGCGAGGGGCATACCCTGCCGGTACTGAGCCTGGTGTCCGACGACAGGAGCGACTTTAGCGGGATGTATTATAACGGTGTAAAAGGTATAGAACTGCCGGGCAGCCTCTCCCTGTATGAGGAGGACGGCTCCTTCACCATTCCCTGCGGCATAAAAATGCACGGGGAGACAAGCCTCATTCTCGCAAAGAAAAATATGAGCGTCAGCTTTCGGGGCGCATATGGGCAGGACGCGCTGGATTATGATATATATGGCGGCGGCGTGACCGAGTTTAAGGATCTGGTGCTCAGAGCGGGGCAGGACTACTACAGCGCAATTATCAGAAATGAGCTGTGCGAGAATCTGTGCCTTGCCTCCACGGACAATGTGGTGGCCCAGCGCAGTAAATACTGCGTTTTATATGTAAACGGTGAGTATTTCGGAATATATGCGCTCAACGAGAAGGTAAATGAGCAGCTATACGCCTCTGTGGCGGGGGTAAGCCGGGACAGCGTCACGGTTGTGGAGTCTGAGGTCCCCATAGACTCGGAGCTTTTCCAGCAGGTTTTCTATTTCTGCTTTACAAATGACATGTCTCAGGCGGAAAATTATGAGCAGTTCTGCTCTGTAATGGATGTGGACAGCCTCATAGACTGGATAATCATGGAGGGCTACTGCGCCAACGGAGATTTGAGCTACGGCAACCTGCGCTACTGCCGCTCCACTGAAAACGACGGCAAATGGCGGCTGATGTTTTACGATATGGACAGCAGCTTTCTGGAAAAGGAGCTGAATTTTACAAATCTCCTGTCCAGCTACAGCCTGTCCGTAAAGCAGGTGTCAAGGCTCATAGACACACTGCTTGATAACGGGGACTTTGTGGACGCGCTGCTCACCAGGGCGGGGGAGCTTTTAAACTCCAGCCTGTCCAATGAGAGCGTTTTACAGGAGATCGACCGGCTTGCAGGCCAGATAAGGCCGGAGGTAGAGCGGGATTATATCCGCAACGGCATGTCCCTGGACAAGTGGGAGTGGAACATTGAATATCTGAAGTCCTTTGTGTCCGATGGCGACTGGTACCAGCACAACATAGATTCCCTCTGCGAATTGTTTGACCTGACCGATGAGCAGCAAGCTCATTATTTCGGCTGATAGAACGGGAGAAAAGAATGGGCGATACGAAGCTCACCTTCAGGCGCTATGAGAAAAAGTATCTGCTGACCTGTGAGCAGTATGAGGCTCTCTGGCAGCGGCTGGAGGAATATATTGAGCCAGACGAGTACCACAAAAGCACTGTGTGCAGCATCTACTACGACAACGCGGACTTCTCGCTTGTGCGCAATTCCATAGAGGGCCCCATATATAAGGAGAAGCTGCGCCTTCGCAGCTACAATGTGCCGGGGCCGGAGGACTCTGTTTTTGTGGAGCTGAAGAAAAAATACCAGGGCATAGTCTACAAACGCCGTGTGAGCATGGGCGAGCGTCAGGCGGAGGATTATCTGTCCGGAAGGGCACCGGCGCCGGAGGACAGCCAGATGACCCGCGAGATAGACTGGTTCATGGCAATGAACCGGCCGGAGCCCAGAGTGTTCATCGCCAGCGACAGGCTGGCCTACCGGGGGAAAGAAAACATGGAGCTGCGCATCACCTTTGACAGAGATATACGCTGGCGGGATACGGAGCTTAGCCTTATTATGGGCAGCATGGGAACTCCCCTTTTACCGGAGGGGCAGGTGCTCATGGAGACCAAGATACCCGGCGCGGTACCGCTGTGGATGGCGCGGATGTTCAGTGAACTATGCCTGTTCCCCACCGGCTTTTCAAAATACGGTACCTGCTATAAAGAGAATTTACTTGAGAAATATGTAAACGGAGTGATTTTTAGTGTTTAACAGTGTGATTCCCGCCGCGATGACCCTGCCTGCGTTTCTGATATGCCTGTTCACCGCGATAGTTCTGGGGCTGCTCAGCGCCCTGCTCTTTACCGCCAGGAATTACCATACCGGCTCGCTTGCCCAGTCTCTGGCAATGCTGCCGGCAGTGGTGACGCTGGTGATAATGATGGTCAACGGCAATATCGGGGCAGGGCTCGCCGTGGCGGGCACCTTTGCACTGGTGCGCTTTCGCAGCGTCCCAGGCACTGCCAAGGAGATAACCGGGCTGTTTTTCACTGTGGCCATAGGTCTCGCCTGCGGAATGGGCTATGTGGGTATCGCGGTGCTGTTTTTTGCGGTGATGGCCGTGTTTGTGCTCATAATGACCCACTTCCACTTTGGGGAAGCAGGCAGCGCCCACCGGAAGCTAAAGATAACCATACCTGAAAATCTGGACTATGACGGGCTTTTTGACGACCTGTTTCAGAAATACACATGCAGGCATGAGCTTGTGAGAGTGCGTACCACAAATATGGGCACACTCTATGAACTGACCTACAGCGTGGATCTGCGCAATCCAGATATCAGCAAGCAGTTTATTGACGACATCCGCTGCAGGAACGGGAACCTGAACATAATCTGCGGCAAGGATGCGGACAGGGACATGATGTAGACCGTGAGGGTTTAATATGAAAAAAATACTTGTCATAACCATGCTTGCGGCCCTGGCGCTGCTCTCCGGCTGTGCCGGAAACGCCGCCTCCACCGCAGAGCAGAGCGGAACGCTTATCACACTCAGCGGCTCCGGCGCGGATATCAACGGCGGCGGCGCTTCCGCCAAGGGCAGCAGTATCGTCATCTCCGCCGCCGGGACCTATACCGTCACCGGCAAGCTGGACGATGGGCAGATAGTTGTTGACACCGGCGATGAGCCCTTGAACGTGACGCTGATTCTCGACAATGCGGAGATATGCAGTCTGACCGACGCCGCCATATATGTGGCGCAGGCCAAAAACACCCATATCCAGCTGGCGGCGGACAGCGAGAACATACTGTGCTCCGGCCGGGAGAGCGATATGAGCACCCCGGCGGAGACGCTCAGCGGCGCCGTCATCTATGCCGAGGACGACCTGGATATAGACGGGCCGGGTGCGCTGAGTATTCTGGGTTATATCAATAACGGCATTACCTGCAAGGACGATCTGGAGATAAAGGGCGGCAGCATTTCGGTTCTGGCCGCCAATAACGGCATCAGGGGTTCGGAGTCGGTGGAGATAAAGGTCGGCAGCATTGCCGTCACCGCCGGTAACGACGGAGTAAAATCCAGCTCCGGAGACAAAGAGGGCAAGGGCTATGTAAAGCTCAGCGGCGGTACGCTGGCAATATTCTCACAGGGCGACGGCGTTTCCGCGGAGACGCAGCTCACCATAGAGGGCGGCACCATAACCGTGAACACCCAGGGTGACCCGGAAGTGCAGAGCTGCAAGGGCGTAAAGGCCAACACCGGCGTGGACATCTCCGGCGGCAGCCTGACGCTCACTTCTGCCGACCATGCCATACACAGCGAGACGGGCGTAAAAATCTCCGGCGGTACGCTGACACTCAGCTCCAGCGCCGGGAAGGGCATCGACGCCAACGGGGATATCAGCGTTACCGGCGGCACAATATGGCTGTATTCGCTCAAAAAGCCCTTTGATACCGCAGGTAGCGTCAGCATAGACGGCGGGGAGCTTATGGCATACACCGGGTCAGAGAAGTTTACGGGCTTTTCCGGGAGCAGCGCACAGGCGTGGCTGGTATGCGCCATCTCCGGCGTGGCCGGTGATACGCTGACTATAGGCGCAGACGGCGGGGAGTTATGCCGGGATGAGGCGCAAAACGCCTACAAGGCCTTCATTTTCGCCTCCTCCGGCCTGACGGCGGGGAATGAATATACTCTGTCAAACGGCAGAAGCCAGGTGACCGTGACCGCCGGATGAGGAGTGTTTAAAATGCAAAAACCGGAACGCTTGCGGCCAGGCGACAAGGCGGCAATAGTGAGCCTCTCCCGCGGCCTGCTGGGGGAGAGGGAATTTATCCATAAATACCATATAGCCAGACAGCGGCTTGAGGAGGACTTCGGCCTTCAGGTGGTGTGTATGGACAATGCCCTTAAGGGCGTGGATTACCTCTACAGGCACCCGGAGGCGCGGGCAAAAGACCTGATGGACGCCTTTAGGGACCAGAGCATAAGGGGCATCTTCAACGCCATCGGCGGAGACGACACCATACGCCTGCTGCCATATATAGATTTTGACGTGATCAGGGATAACCCGAAGATTTTTACCGGCTTTTCCGACACTACCACCAACCACTTCATGCTGTATAAGGCGGGCCTCATATCATATTACGGCGCGTCGGTGATGACGAATTTTTCCGAATATGTGAAGATAAACGACTACACCCGGCAGATGATTACCGACACCCTTTTTGAGCCAAGGGAGACGCTGGATATACCGTCAGCGCCCTACTGGTATGACGATGAGGATGAGAAGATCTGGTGGAGCGAGGAGAACAGCTCCGTTATAAAGCAATATCATCCGGAAGAGATCGGATACGAGAGCATTCTCGGCGCCGGCGCCGCAGAGGGCGAGCTGCTGGGCGGCTGTCTTGATGTGTTCATCGAGCTTATGGGCACCTCCATCTGGCCGGAACCGGAGCAGTGGCGGGGCAAGATCCTGTTTTTGGAGACAAGCGAGGAGGACATGTCCTGTGACGGGCTCACCTGGATACTCCGGAATTTGCAGGCGCAGGGCATATTCGACGCGATAAACGGTATGATCGTGGGCAAGCCTGCCCGGCGCAGCAAGTATGAGCCGTACAAAGAGGTCTACCGGCGGGTCGTTGGCCTTGAAGCCGGACATCCTGAGCTGCCGATATTGTATAATGTAAACTTCGGCCATGCCGAACCCATCGGCGTAATTCCTTACGGAGTAAAGTGCCGGGTGGACGCGGATAAAAAGAAGCTGACCCTTTTAGAGCCGGCTTCAAGATAAGGTAATTGAATAAATAACTCCGGCTGAAATCAGATTTTTTCTGATATCAGCCGGAGTTTTTCATCTCTTGAGAGGGACTTTATGTGCCATTCGCGGCTCATAGCCTGTTCTTTCGTGTCAAACTGCTCATAATATACAAGCTCCACCGGGCGGCGGACACGGGTGTATTTGCTGCCAAGGCCCCCGTTGTGGGCCTTTAGCCGGGCATCCAGGTCGTTTGTCCAGCCGGTGTACAGCGTCCCGTCGGCACAGCGGAGAATGTAGGTGTAGTTCACCGCTTCACCTGCTTTATGTTCTTCTCAAATTTGGACCGGGGCCCCATGACCTCGTGACCGCAGCCGCAGCAGCGGAGCCTGAAATCCGCCCCGGTGCGCAGCACCTGCCAGTCGCGGCTGCCGCAGGGATGGGCTTTTTTCATGGTGAGTATATCGCCGAGTTGAATATCCATTACTTTTTAATTTCCTCCCAGTAGCGCCTGGCGGCCTGCTCGGTCTTGTTTTCGCCGTACGCATAGTAATGCGTATCCCCCAAGGACTCCGGCAGATAGCGCTGCTGCACATAGTGGTCCGGGTAATTGTGTGGGTACTTATAGGCGGGGGCCTTGTCCGCGCCCGCGACGAGGAAGATTACGTTGCGAGCTTGGTTGATTGCGTCGGCGGTCAGCGTGATCCGCCAGGACTGAAGCTTATCGACGTAATTCGCGGCCGCGACGCCGCCGCCCGCGCATAGCCCCAGGCCACCGCGTCGTGGCGCGCGGTCCCGGC
>CAYFSB010000001.1:0-3784 GCA_964345655.1 uncultured Oscillospiraceae bacterium | reverse complement strand
GCTGTACTCGTAGTAGCGGGCGCCTTTCAGCTCTTCGGGCAGATACTGCTGTTTTACCCAGTGGCCGGGAAAGCTGTGGGGGTATTTGTAGCCCTGCTCCCGCTCAAAGCCGGTTCCGTCCGCGTGGACGTTTTGAAGCTCCCTGGGTATGCTGCCTGTGCGACCGGCGCGCACGTCGGCCAAAGCTTTGTCAATTGCAACGCAGGCGCTGTTGGACTTGGGTGCTGTGGCAAGCACGATGCAGGCCTCCGCCAGCGGCAGCCGCGCCTCCGGCAGACCCAGCTGCAAAGCGGAGTCCACGCAGGCTTTTACAATGGGCACGGCCATGGGATAGGCAAGGCCGATGTCCTCACTTGCGGAGCAGAGAATGCGGCGGCAGGCGCCAACCAGATCCCCCACCTCCAGAAGCCGCGCCAGATAGTGCATGGCGGCGTCCGGGTCAGAGCCCCGGAGAGACTTCATCAGGGAGGAGAGAATGTCAAAGTGGTCATCCCCGTCCCGGTCATAGCGCATGGCGCTGCGCTGGGATATGGCCACGGCGTCGTCAAGGCTTATCTCTTCCCTGTCCCCCGCTGCGGAAAACAGCAGCTCGACCGAATTTATGGCCTTGCGCACATCACCTCCGCAGGAGGCGGATATGCGCTTTATTACGTCCTCGCCCAGCTTAAGGGGCGTCTCCCGGCGCCGGTTCATTATATCCACCGCCCGCCGTACCGAAGCCGCCGCGTCCTCCGTGGAGACCGGCTTAAACTCGAAAACCGTAGAGCGGCTGAGAATGGCGTTGAACACGCAAAAATAGGGGTTTTCCGTAGTGGAGGCGATGAGGGTAATGCGCCCGTCCTCTATAAATTCCAGCAGGGACTGCTGCTGCTTTTTGTTGAAATATTGTATCTCATCCAGGTACAGCAGCACGCCGCCGGGGGTCAGGAAGGTGTCCAGCTCGTCGATAATGCGCTTTATGTCCGCAATGCCTGCCGTGGTGGCGTTGAGCTTGCGCAGGCTGCGGTTTGTGCGCTGGGCGATTATCCGGGCCACGGTGGTCTTGCCGGTACCGGAGGGGCCGTAAAATATCATGTTGGGTATCTGCTCGCTGTCCACAATGCGCCGGAGCATACCGTTGGGACCCAGAATATGCCGCTGCCCCACTACATCGTCCAGCGTGTCGGGCCGTATCTCATCCGCAAGGGGCTTGTACATCACGCCGCCTCCTGTCTTTTAGATAATGCTGTAATTATAGCACCGGCCGACCTGTTTGTAAAAGGGTAACAGGGCAGAAGAATGTGAAGCGGCGGTGAACGTTTTGAATACCTTAGAAAAAATTAAGGTTTCGGCCCTCTGTTTCAGCATCGCTTCAGCACAGCACGTTATAATTCTTTTATGTTGTAAAAGAAACAGCGCGCTTTCAGCAAGGAGGAAAAAAATGATATCAGTTGAACATCTGACCAAGTGCTATGGAAACTTCATGGCGGTCAGTGACCTCTCGTTTGAAATAAGCGAGGGACACGTCTATGGCTTTCTGGGGCCAAACGGCGCGGGAAAGACCACAACCATGAACATAATGACCGGCTGCCTGTCTGCTACCCAGGGAAAGGTCACTATTGACGGGCATGACATTTTTGAGCAGGCCGACAGTGCCAAAGGGCTTATCGGCTATCTGCCCGAACAGCCGCCGCTCTATATGAACGAGTCGCCCGCCGAATACCTGCGGTTTGTGGGTAATGCCAAGGGACTCAGGGGCGAAATGCTTGAGAGCGGAATTCTGGATGTGATGGAGCAGACGAAGATAGCCGGCGTGAGAAACCGCCGCATCTCCACGCTCTCGAAGGGCTACAGGCAGCGGGTAGGCATAGCCCAGGCGCTGCTGGGAAACCCGAAGGTCATCATTTTAGATGAGCCCACCGTAGGTCTGGACCCCATTCAGATAATTGAGATCAGGGATCTTATAAAAGAGCTGGGCCAGAGCCATACTGTGATTTTCAGCTCCCATATCCTCTCTGAGGTACAGACTATCTGTGATGAGATACTCATCATATCAAAAGGAAAGCTGATGGCCTTTGGTACGCCGGAGGAGCTGGAAAAGCAACTGCTGTCACCCAGCGAGATCACAGTCACCACCGATGCCGCCAGTGATAAGGTACGGGCGGCGCTGTCCGGTGTAGAGCATATCACCGGGATAGAATTTGAAGATAAAGCTCCCGG
The DNA here is from genome assembly GCA_964345655.1 of uncultured Oscillospiraceae bacterium. Taxonomy (GTDB): domain Bacteria; phylum Bacillota; class Clostridia; order Oscillospirales; family Oscillospiraceae; genus Limivicinus. The sequence goes on along the minus strand of CAYFSB010000001.1, from coordinate 1,585 downwards.
CCATACGGTCGCCCACATCGCTACAGACCAGAGCGAAATCAGCGAGATCTCCCGCGCCGTATATCTGGCCTTTGCGGACAGCAAGCTGGTGCTGCTGGAGCTGAGTCTTAAAAAGGCAAATCTGGAGGATATCTTCCTTGAGCTTACCGAGAGCCGGGAGCCTGCCGGGGAAGAGCAGACCGCCAGGACAACAGAGGACACAGCCGGCACAGCCGGGGAAAGCGAGGCGACTGAAAAATGACAGCAGTATTGGAGCACGAGCTTAAGAGCTATTTCCATTCCCTGACCGCCTATGTGTTCGGCGCGTTCCTGCTGGCCTTTATCGGCATAGGCGCCATGCTGTACAACATACAGGCAGCAGTCAGCAATTTTGAGTATGTTCTCAGTTTTGCCAGCATTATTTTTGCCGTGATAGTACCCATACTCACCATGCGTGTCATCGCCGAGGAGCGCAGGCAGAAGACAGACCAGCTGCTCTACTCCCTGCCGATCACCACTACGCAGGTGATAATGGGCAAATATCTGGCTCTGCTGGCGGTTTTTCTGGTGCCGATGTGCATCATCTCCCTGTATCCGCTGATTTTTGCCCAGTTCGGCGAGGTGTACCTGCCGACCTCCTATGGTACTATAGCGGCCTTTGTGCTCCTGGGCGCGGCGCTTATTGCGCTGGGAGTATTTATCTCATCCCTGACGGAAAATCAGGGCTTTGCGGCGGGTATAGGCGTGGCGGTGATACTGCTCAACTATTACAGCGTGAAGCTCTCTGAGTATGTGTCCTCCACGGCCATAGACTCCGCCATCTCCCTGTGCGTCATCGTTCTGGTGCTGGGCCTGCTTATAAACTTCCTGACGAAAAACGAGAATCTGGCGTTCTGGCCCAGCGCGGTGGTGATAGCAATAATTTTGGCGGTGTACTTTATAGACAGCAGTGTTTTTGAGGGACTGCTGCCGGGTATAATGACAAAGCTGTCCCTGTTTGAACGCTTCAGCGTCTTTGTAAACGGTGTTTTCGATATGACGGCCATATTCTATTACCTGTCGGTCATAGTGTTTTTCCTGTTTTTGTCTGTACAGTCCCTTGAGAAGAGGAGGTATAAGTGATGAAAAAGTTTAACTTCCACCACAAGCCTGAGCAGACGGTAAGTAACCGCCTGGCCCTGCGCGGCGGGTCATATTCCATAATCATAACCGCCGTGGTGCTGGCGCTGCTGATAGTGCTGAATATATTCGTGACGGCGCTGCCAACTAATCTGACCAAATACGACATCAGCTCCACAAAGCTGTACTCCATAACCAGCAATACCAAGGTGGTAGTAAATGCCCTTCAGAAGGACGTGAACATATATTGGATAGTCCAGTCCGGCCAGGAGGACAATGTCATTGAGACATTGCTGAATAAATACGACAGTCTTTCCGACCATATAAACGTGGTATAGAAAAATCCGGATGTGTTCCCCAACTTTGCCGAGCAGTATACGGATGAGACCGTGGATAACAACAGCCTTGTGGTGGAGTGCGGAGACCGCAGCCGCTTTATTGCCTACGACGATATATATGTCAGCGAGTCGAACATGTACTCCTAGTC